>JBFLZD010000026.1 GCA_040756435.1 Spirochaetota bacterium
GTATCAACAAGGTGGAAAAAATAATCTTGAAAAGGCGCTGGCTGAATTTAGGGTTATTAATAATAAATATCCTGATTACATTCAGGTAGCAATAATTATTAACAAAATTGAATCACAATTGCGATTTGAAGTAACTGAAGAACGTGAAGCCAAAAAGCTGACACCCCGTCAGCAGGAACTTATACGTGAATACTATTTTAAAGGTATCAATTATTATAGTAATAATCAATTTGAACTTGCTATCACTGAATGGCGAAAGGTTTTAGCAATTGACCCTACTCATGAAAAAGCAAAGAATAATATCAAAAAGTGTTTAATATTACTGGGCAGGTAAACAATGGCTGAAGAAAAAAAGATCAAAAAAGAAAAAAAAGAACAAAAAGAAAATAAAAAAAATAAAGGTAAAAATTCCAAAGGCGAACAAAACGTAACATCATCAAAAGAAGTACGTTTTAGCCTCCGTTTAAAGTTTTCATTAGCAATTATTCTTTTGGCAAGCAGTATAATTGCTGTTATGACGTATTATTTTATACAGCAAGAATCTGAATTACTTCGTAAACAAATAATACAATTTGCTAATCGTGAAACTGAACGCCTGGCGGTTATTGCCAGAGAATCAATAAGTCAAAAAGATGAGTTACCTCTGGTTGGAGCTGTTCAGGATCTTAAAAATCTGGAATTTGTTCATTATATTTATGTATTAGATAACAATAAACGTATAATCCAGAATTTTGATCCTGAAAAAAACGGTACTATTCTTGATGATGATTTAACAAAAAAGGCTATAGATAATACCAATACAGAAAAACCAAAACTCGTGGTATATAAGGATGCAAAAACCGGGATTAATTTTTATGATTTATCTCTGCCACTTTTTCATACAGTACAAAAAGTGAGAATAGGAATAGTACGATTGGGTTTTAGTGAGGAAATTATTTTATCAGAAATCCGAAAAATGACAATCACAATTCTCTTAATAGGTGCATTTTTTATTGGACTTTCTGTAATAGGTTCAATTGTTCTAGCAAGTATAATTATTAAACCAATTAAAAAACTTACTGAAGGTGCAGTAATTATTGGTAATGGCAATCTTGATTATAAAATTGAGTTAGATAGTACTGACGAAATTGGCAAATTGGCTTCAGAATTTAATCAGATGACCGAGCGATTGAAGGTTGCTCAGAAGATGGAGATAGAAAGCCGTATTATGCAGGAGCAGATTGATTTAGCTCGTGAGATTCAGGAAGGGTTGAATCCAATGGGTTTTTACAATAAAAAGGGAATAGAGATTAAAGGATTCACCCGTGCAGCAAAAGGTGTTGGTGGTGATTATTTTGATTATATAGATATTGATCAATACAGGGTGGGGGCTCTAATAAGCGATGTCTCAGGGAAGGGGGTTCCTGCATCACTTGTTATGGTTATGATACGGACAGTGTTCGTTTCATACATAAGAAAAGGCGATGTTCAGTGTGCTGATGTTGTGAAAGCTATTAATGATTCCCTCAGTGCTGACTTTGCAGTGGATAAATTTGCAACTCTTTTTTTCATGATATATGACCGCTCCACTCACGAACTATCATTTTCAAATGCTGGGCATGGACCATTATTCTGCTATCGATCTGCTTTAGATGCTTGTACTTTAGCAAAATTGGATGGAGTGCCTATTGGTATAATGGAGGATGTTGATTATAAACAGGCAAAAGTGCCTTTAAATGTTGGAGATATTGTTGTACTTTATACAGATGGAGTTACAGAAATGCGTAATGCCAATAAAGAAGAATACGGGCAGAAGCGATTAAAAGATTTGATTGTTTCAAATAAACATCTCAATGCAAAGGAACTGGCTGAATTAATTGTACAGGATGTGGATAATTTCAGGGGGGAAGTACCCCCACATGATGACATGACACTACTTGTATTAAAAAGAACAGCTTAAATGATAAAATTACAGCAGATCCTCCTCACTTTCGTATATGGTAAAAAATTTATCTAAAGTTGCTAATTTTAATATATTTAGCACATCATCGTGAATATTCATCAATGCAAATTTACCATTGTGTGCTCTCATCTTTTTTTGGCCAGCAACAAGAGCACCAATACCTGAAGAATCCATATAATTAACATCTTTCAAATCTACAACAACACTTGAATATGAACCGTCAGTTACGCTAAATAATGCTTTTTTCAATTCACTGACATTATATAAGTCAACCTCACCGCTTACAGAAATTACTTTATGTTCACCAATATCCTTAAATTCTATTTCCATCGAGCTATCTCCCAAACTATTTTACATTAATGCAATTGATGTATATTATATGAAATTATAATTTTAATTTCAAGCATATTTTTTAGTTAACCGGTAAACTAAAATAAAATTTTACCCAACTGCCGTATTCTGACTCAGCCCAAATTCTTCCCTTATGTTTTTCAATTATTGACTTGCAAATATACAATCCTAATCCTGAACCTTTAATGCCTTCAGTTCCTTTTTGTTTTAGACGTGAAAACTTTTTAAATAGCTTGTCCATACCTTCAGGAGGAATACCAACACCTTCGTTAAAAACTGAAAATACATATTCGTTATTTGTTTGTTTTAATTCAATATTAATAGTGGTGTCAGCTTTACCGTATTTGATTGCATTATTAACAAAATTCGTAACAACAATTTTAAGCAAATTAGCATCAGCTTTTATTTTAGGTTTTACATCTATAGTAAGATTAAGTTTCATGTTCTTAATATTGTTTGCATGTTCAGGCATTTCTACTATTGGTTTAATAACATCCTCATAAAGGTCAATTTCCTGCTCAAAAGACTCTAAAGAATCAAGCTCCATTTTTGATAAATCTAAATAATTGCGAATAATATCCTCTAAATACTGGCAGTTGCGTAAAATTGTTTCAATAATTTTTTGCTGTTCAGGCGATAGATTACCAAAATAGCCTTTATACAGTGTTTCGGCAGTTGTATGAACTACCGAAACCGGGCTCTTTAATTCATGTGACACTATTGCCATCAAGTCAAGCATTGCAGCTTCGGCCTTATTCTGGCGGGCATTAATTGCATTATCCACAACATTCCGCAATTCATCTGGTGTAAAAGGTTTAGGAATATAATCAAAAGCGCCTAATTTCAATGCTTCTCTTGCAGTATCAACTGTTGCAAATCCAGTAAAGATTATGACGGTAACATCTGGCTGTTCTTTTCGTAATGTTTTTAATACCTCCATACCACCTAACTGTGGCATCTTTAAGTCCGTAATAACGATATCATATTTTTTAGATTTGGCTTTTTCAAGCCCTTCTAAGCCGTTTTGGGCGGTATCTATCTCTAAATCTTCTCTTTTTTTTAAAATCTTTTCGCAACTTTTTAGTATAATATCTTCATCATCAATAATCAGGATTTTAATTGTATTTGCCATAGTAATTAAAACACCATTAATCAAGATTTTATAATAATTTTATCTATTTACATTTAATACTTGTAAAGTGTCAAGTAAATAGAAGTTCATGCAGTATTTATTATATAATCCCATTTATGAACAAAATAATTATTGTGTTCGTCCAGGCATTAACAGGTACCTGGTTATTAAAATTACCTTTTTTGTATAAACAGCGTATCTATGAAGTGGGATAGATCCAGGAAGTTTTTAACTTCACGCATTTCAGTACAATGGGGGATATAAATACTTGCTATACTATCACTCCAGTCCCATAAATGTTTTCTGTCGGGGTTAAGCCAGTAAATATTGCGTGATCGCTCTTTGATTTTGATAAAAGAATCCAGGCCAGGATCCTGATTATTATTTCGTGCATCTCCAAGAATTAATACTGTTGTCTTGCTTGTTAAGGCATCACTGTAATTCTGAATGAACTGGTTAAAGCTGTTTCCATAATTGCTTCCCCAGCCATACGTGAAATTGGTGTCGTTAAAAATTGAATTCAAAGCCCTTTCAGGATCCATTTCCCTGAATAAATCAGTGATTTCCACCAGGTTGCTGATAAATGCAAACGACCGCACTTTTGCAAATAAAGACTGCAACGTATACGTGAGCAGCAACATAAATCGTGAATACTGGTTAACCGAACTGGAAATATCACACATAACAACAAGCTGGGGCCTGTCAACCTTGCGGTCTCTGTGGAAAATCTTAAAAGGTACTCCACCATATTGAAGATTACGGCGCAATGTCCTTTTAATATCAATCGAGCCCCGTTTTACTCGCTTTTTACGCAATGAAATTCTATTTTTCATCTTCTGGCCAAAGCGCTTGATAAGCTCACGCATTTCTTTGATTTCATCAGGTTTCAGTTGATAAATATATTTGTTCAAAAGATAATCTTCACGCTGTTTTATGGCACTGCCCATATTCCGCTCAAACATCCTTCGCCGGAGCAACCCCATAATAGCTTCAAATACCTGGGGCGATAGTTCCTGCTGGATGGAGTCGTCGGAGCCACCGGATGCATAGCGTGACCTTCTGTTGAAAAGCGATAATCCTATTGCACCACCAGCCTCTGATGATTGTATTTCATCGATAAGAATTTTGGTTAAATATTCATTGGATTTTTTGAAAAACGATTGTGGATGTGAATCAAGAAAATCATCTATAAGAGATTCTAATAAGGATTTCTCTTCCTGAGAAAAAATAAAATCCTCAGCATTAGTATGTGAAGTATACACTTCCAGTAATGAATCATTGCCTTTTTTTCTCTGGAAAAATTCTTCAAAGCATTGATTGAATATGGGTATATCAGTATAATCCTTAACTAATGTGGTTGCAAGGGTTTGTTTAAAGATTTCTTTTTCTGCGATTGAAATTAAAGGTAGTGCTTGCATCATATCCATTATTTCAACAATGGATAGGTTAACGCCCGCTTTTTTTAATACTTCAGCAAACTCAAAGAAAACGCCTTTTGCTTTGTCTTCTTCACTAATAAATGCTTTATCATATAGCATGGTTTAATGTACTATAATGGTATTAATATTTTTCTTAACCAGTTCAATATCCTTTTCATATTTTAAGATAAAATTTAATGTGTCAATTGCAATATCACGGTTCAATACTTCACAACCAAGTAAAGCTAATGCTTTTGCCCAGTCTAATGTTTCGCTTATGCTTGGATCTTTCTTTAACGGGAGTTTTCGTATTTCATGAATTGTATTAATAATTTCTTTTATGAGATAATTGCCACATTCTGGTACTTTTAATTTTACTATCTGTTCTTCAAGTTCCTTTGTTGGATAGTCAATGTAAAGATGAAGACACCGCCGTTTAAGCGCATCAGACATTTCGCGGGCATTATTTGAGGTAAGAAGTACAAATGGCTTTTTATTAGCAGTAATGGTACCAATTTCAGGTATTGTAACCTGAAAATCGGAAAGCACCTCAAGTAAAAATGCTTCAAACTCTGAATCTGATTTATCAATTTCATCAATAAGCAATACCGAAGGTGTTTCATTAGTAATAGCTTTTAAGATGGGGCGTGCAACCAGAAATTTTTCAGAAAAGAATACGTCTTCTTCGGTTGACAATTTGTTCACAGCATCTTTTAATGTAGCCTGATCTTCTAGAATTTTTGATAATTTATCCTTGAGTATCTGGGTATACAAAAGCTGTTTTGCATATTCCCACTCATAGAGCGCTTTTGCCTCATCAAGGCCTTCATAGCATTGAAGGCGTATAAGCTCATATCCTAACGCCTGAGCAATACATTTTCCTAAATCAGTTTTGCCTACACCTGCAGGCCCTTCAACCAGAACTGGTTTTTCCATTTTTAACGCTAAATATATCGTAGTTGCTATTTCTTTAGAACAGATATACTTTTGCTTTTCTAACTCTTGAATTGTATCTTTTATTGAACCAAACATTATAAAGCCTTCTTTACACTGTTTTATGCCATTAATATGAGTATAGCGTAATTATCAAGAAAATTATATAAAAAATGGTAATATGAGTATGCACCACTATTTATATCTCAAAGAAAAGTGTACACCACGCCACAATAGGCATCGTGTTGCCAATATTTTTTATACTGAATTTAAAAGTATATGTTTACAATCGTATTTTGTTAAAAAGATTAAGATCGTTTATACGTAATTGGATGGGTTTGTTTAAGGAATCGGGATGTTCCATACAATAATTTGCAATCTTCTGTGTAATATTGAGAACACGTGCCACATCTCCTAATGTGTCAACATACTTATCAGAGAATGCATTTTCCAATTGTTCCCGAGAAAAATTCATTTGTAACGACAGCAATTCTTCTGCTTCGCGAAGAGTATGATCCTGATTTGGTAAGGGGATATTTTTGGAAAGATAGCACAAAAATGCAATATATGCTTCACCAATGAGTGAACGTTCAATTAGGCTCCACTTCTTTAATATTTTTCGTAGTTCTTTGTCCTTTACAGGTGAGATTTGTGAAGCATCGCAGGTAAAATCTGTAAGTGTTAAAGACGAATGTCTGATAGTTGGCAATATTGAAAGATTGATATCTTGCAATGCATTTTCAGGGAGGCTTTTAACCGGTATATACATCATCTTAGTAAATTTATCTTCGCCCGGCCTTCTGGCAGTAATTAATAGCATATCTGCATCTGAACCACCAGAGATATAGTTCTTTTTACCAGAAAGCACAAGTGTATTTGTATCCATATATCGGGCAATCATACGGTTACTATCTGGTTCGGTATGAGCCATAGCACCTATTGTAGCATTATCAATCTGAATTGTCCATGGCTGTAGCTGATTGATGTTGTAGATGATACATCGTATAAGCACAGATTGGACAATCCAGAGCAATGCAAATCCTAAATCTCCTGAATGTAGTGCAACGTTTGTTGAAGGCAATTCTTTGAAATCAAGAAGACAGTGTGTGGGTGGATAGTCACCAACAAATAAATTCCATGCATCGTTAAACAATGCATGGTTCTGTATACGGTTGGGATAGCTCTGTTCCAGTTTTTGTAGGGTACTATCGCTCATATTATTTTCTTTTTTGCTTTAATAATGCTTCAATCTTTGTTTGTAAACCAAACAGGTTAATAAATCCGGTTGCATCACGGTGATCGTACAATGCACTTTCATCAAATGTTGCAATATCCGGCTCATACAAGGTAACAGGGGATTTGCGCCCTACCGCCATGCAGGTACCTTTAAACAACTTTACACGGACAGTACCGGTTACATTTTTTTGCGTTTCATTAATAAATGCATCTAAAGCTTCACGACGTTTGGTAAACCACTGACCATAATAAACCAGTTCGGCATATTCTATTGCCAGCCTGTCTTTTAAATGCTGGGTATCCCTGTCCAGTGTTATAGCTTCAAGATCGCGATGCGCTACATGTAACACTGTACCTGCGGGAGTTTCATATACACCGCGTGATTTAATGCCAACAAGCCTGTTTTCTACTATATCAATCCTGCCAACACCATTTTCGCCGGCAATTTTATTGAGCGTTTTCATTAAAACTACAGGATTCATGCGTTTGCCATCTATTGCAACTGGTATTCCCTGTTCAAATTCTATTTCAACATAGGTAGGTGTATCAGGTGCTTTTTCAGGTGATTTTGTTAATATGAACATACTTTCATCTGGTTCACGCCACGGATCTTCCAGTATCCCACCTTCATACGATATGTGAAGTATATTGCGGTCCATACTATATGGCTTATCTTTTGTTACAGGAACTGGTATATTATGTTTTTCGGCATAGTCAAAAAGGGATGAACGTGAAGTCAAATTCCATTCTCGCCATGGTGCAATGATCTTCAATTGTGGAGCCAGAGCCTTAAATGTCATTTCAAAGCGTACCTGATCATTGCCTTTCCCCGTTGCACCGTGACACACAGCATCAGCACCTTCTTTTAAGGCTATCTCTACCTGACGTTTAGCAATAACCGGGCGAGCAATAGATGTTCCAAGTAAGTATCTATTTTCATAAATGGCATTTGCCTTAATACATGGGAAGATAAAATCGCGCACAAATTCTTCTTTGAGGTCTTCAATATAACATTTTGAAGCACCGGTATTGATTGCCTTTTGTTCAAGTCCATCAAGTTCTTCTTCCTGGCCAACATCAGCAGCATAACAAATTACTTCACATTTATAGGTTTCAAGCAACCATTTTACAATGACGGAAGTATCAAGGCCACCTGAATATGCAAGTACAACTTTTTTAATACTCATAGCATATCCCTCAAATATAATTTATAATTAACTAATTTTGCAATTTGCAGTATTCTGATTTATAGTCAAGCGATTAATCTAATTTAATCTTATAGTATTTATTGTGTAAATTGATAGTATTGTTCCGCTTCAATGAAAACGGGAAAAAATAGGGTAAAAACTTGTTTAATCACTAACAACAACTTTATTGCGACCCTGGCTTTTTGCTTCATATAGCGCTTTGTCAGCATCACGTATGATATCTTCAATTGTTTGAGAATATTCTTTAATTTGTGAAACTCCCAAACTTAATGAAATTTTGAATTGATTGTTTTGTTTATCATGAAATGTAAGATCATTGATACATGACCTTATGCGTTCTGCTACATTTTGCGCAGCAATAATACTGGTTTCAGGAAGACATATAATAAATTCTTCTCCACCATACCGTGCAAATATATCTAAAGAACGTAATGATTCTGCAATGCTTTTTGCAATAGTTTTTAAAACATCATCTCCAATTGCATGGCCGTATGTATCATTAACTATTTTAAAATAGTCTATATCCATAATAATGATAGAAAGTGGGTTTTTATTTCTTTTTGCTCTATTAAATTCCCTCAAAGCTACTTCATTAAATTTTCTTCGGTTATAAATACCTGTTAATTCATCAGTTATTGCTAATTTTTGTAATTTCTCAGCCATCATTCTGTATTCAGTGATATCACGCAGTAAGAAAATATATCCCATGGATTTATTTTTTATTGATGTAAGCGGTATATTCTGTATATTATAAATTCTTTCATTAATTGTTGTTTCAGTAACTATCTGTAAATCCTGGTTATCATTTATTGATGAAGATAATTCATTCAATACATCTTTAATATTTTTACCAATAATAGATTCTTGGTTAGATAAGATATTTTCTGCACTGCGATTGTAATCAATAATTAATCCATTGTTATCAAGAACAAAAGCAGCATCATATATATTTTCAAATACTAAATCTCTTGCAATGGGTAGAATATCTATAAGATATTGCTTTTTTACACCAATATATAAAATAATTGCCATGATTGTAAATGAAAACGGATTTATATCTAAAGGCCAGGTAATTATTCCAGAAAGATATATAAACATAGTAATCCACGGAATTAAAGTACTAAGAAAGATTATGACAGTTTGTTTTTTAAAACGCGAATGGCTTTTTATAAAAATTCTTAGAAAAATTATATTAGAAATTAACAAAGCAACATTATAATACACTATATGAACCCAGTACCAAATCCCCTTTTCAAAAGAAACTACTGGAAAAGGACCTGAGTAATCTATAAATGGATTTTTATGCAGTAAATTGTGATAGGGATCAGTTAGTACTACTATAAAAGTAATTATTGGAATCACGTAAATGAAAAATTTTAAATATAAAGGGATTCTATCAATATCAGTTAAATACGATAAAGCTAATAAGATTAAAAATGCAGGTAAAAATGAAATACCAATATATTCAAAGATCAGTGATATATGCACCCATTGTAAGGTTTGTCCCTGGATTTCTATAGTATAACCAATAGTATATATTGCAAATGCTAATAAAAGTAACAATAAATATTTTCTTTCTTTAACTTTCTTACGGATGATAATTATCATACACAGCGATAGTAATATTGCTGATGATAAAAATAACAAAGATGAAACTAATATTTTTGCCGTCATAAAATTCATTATTACATTTATTTTAATAATTAGAAAATGTGTACATATTTATTTGTCAAATAATAATTTGTCATGTGTATCGGTGTATTTGTAAATATTACAATAAATTTTGAAAATTAGTCTATTAAAAAAATTGTATATTAAAACCCTAAACTCAATTGACAATACATTCATTATCAATATTCTTGACAGTAATACTACTGATATTTGGTGTAATGGAGAAAAACAACCAAGTTAGTAAATCCTCCAAAAAACATACTGGAGGATTAAATGAGCAAGAAGAAGAGAAGGCTCTTTAGCACTGAGGAAAATTTTAATACCGTCAAGCAGGTACTTGGCAAAGCAAAGACAGTTACATAGATAAGTGAAGAATATGGCATTCATCCAAATTTGTACTATCGCTGGCAGGGTGAATTTTTTGAAGCAGCCCTTAATGGTTTTAAATGATTGAAGCAAGACAGTAATTATTTTTGTAATACAATGAGCAATTTTAGTGCACGTTAAACTTATGGACTATTTTTTATTGACACAAAAAATTTTTTATATCATTATGGTATAATAATTTTATTTACAATTCATCATTTTAACACTATAGAGCTTGTCTTAGAGTATTTTATATAGATTTCTGCACCTCATACACATTACTCACCTCTATAATGATAATTATGATGATTTACAAATAGTAAATATTGTATGAATTACAAATTCAAAATTTTAATTAATACTTTAATGTTTGTACTCATTATCGAAGTATTCTCCTCCTCATATGAATTATTAACCATATCATTTTATATGCCAGTATCAACTAATAATGATGGTTTGGTATCAGAAAATATACATATATTTAATCAATTATTAACCAATTTAAAAAATAAACATAAAATAAATGTTAATGATCGAAAAGAATTATCTAATATTTTAAATGATTTAGAAAAAGACATGGCCATCTACGATATGACCGTTATAAAGGATGCAAAGAAAATTGCCTCAGATTTTTTTATTACTGGTATTATCTATCATGAAAGTCATGTTAAAGTCCTCTTGCGAATTATCGAGGTAAAAACAGCAAAACTTATTGGAATAATAAATAAACAAATAATTGAGATTCCAAAAAGCGATTATGAAATTATTTCTGTTATTAATGAATACTCTAAAGTTAAACAATCAATCCATTCAATTATTTTTGCTCCATTTAAAGATAATAGTTACAAACGTGAATATAAAGGAAAAGAATTTATCTTTTATGATTTAATTGCTGATTCGCTAATTAAAAATAGCTCATTTGCAATTTCAGTTGTTGATAGAAGTGAGATATCACGAATATTATCTGAACAAAGCTTAAATCTTTCAGGTATTGATAGTTCTGATGATTATATTAAATCCCTCAGATTAACAGGGGCTGATTTAATAATATTTTGCTCTATTCAAAAGTCAGGAAATAAAATCAGAATTTCATCCAGGGCTATAAATCCTACAGATGGGTCTATAGCTTTTTCCATATTCAATGATTCATCTGTAGGAAATGAGGAAAAGTTATGTGTTGAAGTTGGAAAACAAATTTGTAATAAAATATATGAGGAAATACAACGATGAGAAAAATAATTATAATTTTTTTATCTATATTTTTAACACTCATATCGATAACACTTTTTGCGAATAAAAAAGATTCAATTATATTTCTTTCATATTATGTAAACTATAAAACAGGATATGTAATCGACTTTGAACCATGGTTTTATGCATATAATGCAAAATATAATCAATCAGATACTTCAAATGATTTTGTCATAGAAGCACAAAATGGCGAAGCATGGAGTTTTAGTAAAAGTTTCCTAACTAATGAAAGTTATGCAGTCAATGATATTCGCTTTATAATAGATGGGCTATGTAAAATGTTTCCTACAATGACTCAGGAACAGATTAAGCCTGTAGCTCAGACTTTTATAGATTATGGTCGAATACCTGAGAAAACAGAACCAGATATGCCTGATATGCTTGCATATCTGCAACCTCACCCACAGAATAAAAATTTTTTACAGGCTTTTACTTTTTTTAAGTCAGGAAACAAAGGGGTAATCATACAATCTATGGTGCTCGCTACCAAGGAGGCTTCAGATCAGCTGGCATCGATTATGTATAAATTTAGATTTCTTTCTACAAAGGAATATTCTATTAATGAAAATTCCTATAAACATAATTACTTTAAATTTCAATTCACTACTTCTAATGATTATGTTATAATCCCACAAAGTAGAGGTTTTGACAGGTTTTTTATGTTAAGTTCAATATATTCACCTCTGGATAGTGTAAAACCATTATTTGCTACTATCTACAAAGTGCAGGTTGATGAAACTCTTCCGGCTGAAGAACAGATTCAAGATATAGCTGAAGCTCATATAAGCAATACTCAAAAAGGACAAATTCAGAATTATTTTAATATGCTTTTGAGTATTATAAAAAAGCCTCAGATAATAAAAACAAATTATGGTAAGTCAAACGGTCTCAGGGCAATATATGCAGTTTCTGGGTTCAATCAGTTAGGTATAGTTTATGATTTAATAAAAGTTGGAAATAATTATATTCTTATAGTTGTCCAAATAAAAAATATAGATTCCAAAGAGATTAATAATTATGTTAATGAATTTACGAAAGGGTTAAAAGTTGAAATATGAAGTATTTGCGTATAATATCAATATTTTTTTCTATTTTATTTTATTGTATTACTGCTCAAGCACAGGTAATACGAGTGGCTGTTATTGGTTTTGAAAAATATGGTGGGATATCGCTTGATTTTGAATTGGGGTTAGCTCTTCAGCAGGGAATTATTGATTCTTTAGCTCCATATCAAAAATATGGAATTACAGTTATAGATAGAGGTAATTTGGAGCATATTATACAAGAAAATAATTTACAAAAAGCAGGATTGATAACTGAAAGAGATAGCAATCAATACAAGGGGCTTGCACATTGTGATATTATTATCGGTGGAAACTATCAGGTAACAGAAGAAAACATAAAAGTGTTAATAAGGGTAGAAAATATTAAGAATGAAAATATAGTTATTTCTGAAATTATCAAAACATGTACTGAAAATACATTGTTTGATATTTTTGAACCAGCTACAAATGAAATAATAAAATTAATAGGGCTCTCTCAAAAAAAAGAAAAACCAATTATTGACAACACTATGAATGCAAAATCTTTTATGCTATATTTAAAAGGAAAAGAATCACTTCTTTGTGGACCAAATTATGAGTCAAGAATGACTAAAACATTACAATATTATAAGCAGGCTCTGGAATTATCGCCTGATGAACCCCTATACAAAGCATCATATGTGGAAGTAAATTGCTTGCTATCTGAATATAAGAGAATTATTGGGAAAAATAAGGAAGCATTCCAACACCTTGTTGAAGCTATAAAAAATGCAAAGGATTTATTTTACAGATACCCTTGGATTCCTCAATGTACATCTGCATGGGCAATGAGCCTTGATTCATTGACTCCTTATTACTTTTCTGTTTTAGAATATTCAAAAAAATACAATATTAATTGGATAAAACAATACCAATCAGTGTATGAATTCAGGAAAAATGAAATAATTCCATTATTTGAAGATGCCCTGAAAAATAATCCATATTCATATTCATTATTGATAATGATGTCCAAAGCGTTAATGGAAAATCAAAAATACATTGATGCTGAAGAACTTTTAAAACGTGCTATTGATATTGAACCGTTATCATTTTACTCAAGAACAATGCTTGCCCGCTGTTATATAATGCAAAACCGTAACCGAATGGCCATCCATGTTATAAAAAATTCGGAAGAATATATTGGTTCTGATATTTTATCATTATGGTATATCACCAATGCCTATATAAATATTGATGAATATGAAAAATCAATTGGTTATGCTAACAAAATGATGAATCTTGAACCATTTAATCATCTTGGATATTATACTAAAGGATTAGTATGTTTAAAATTGGGAAAAAGTGATGAAGCAGCACAATATTTTAAGCAAGCATTAGTATATTACCAATTACATGGCCCTAGCTTGCTACAGATGGGGAAATATTATTATAACCAATCTAATAAAAAGGAGTCCTTAAAATATTACAATACCATAATAAATCAATTAGACTCTGATAAGGAATTTTATGAAGATGAAATTCTGGCGATAGCGTTTGATGCAATAATAAACTCAGGTGATGTAACATCAATAAAAACCTTAAAGGATAAGCTGAATTTTCTTATAAAAACAGGTAATAATGAATTTTATGTTTATTATAAAAATCTAGCTGAAAAAAAACTAGAAGAATTAAAATAAAATGAGTTTTATATAACTTTTCAATAATCTAATATTATCTAATTTTACTTCATCAATGTGCAAAGAATAGCTTTCTGTACATGCATTCTGTTCTCAGCCTGGTCCAGCACAATGGATTGTGGCGAATCAATAACATCATCGGTTATTTCCTCACCCCTGTGAGCTGGCAGACAATGCATCACTTTGCATTCGGGGGAACATTTATCCAGTATCTTTCGTGTTATTTTATATTTAGCAAAATCCTTTTTTCTTCGTGAAGCTTCTTTTTCCTGGCCCATGCTAACCCAGACATCGGTGTAAAGATGTGTAGCATTTTCAACAGCCAATGCTATATCACTGGTAAGCGTTATAACACTTCCTGATTTTGAAGCAATAGAAAATGCCAGTTCTACCACCTCTTTTTTTGGATAATAGCCTTTAGGGCAGGCCAATGCAAAATCAACACCTAACATTGCAGCAGTTAACATTAATGATTGTGCTACATTATTGCCATCTCCTACAAAAGCTAACTTAACATTTTTAAAATTTCTATTAGATTCATATATAGTGAAAAAGTCAGCTAATGCCTGGCATGGATGAAACATGTCGGTAAGGCCGTTGATTACAGGAATTGTAGAATTTTGAGCTAACTCTATAGCAGTTGCATGTGCATAACACCGTATCATAATACCATCTAAATATCGTGATAATACTTTTGCAGTATCCGCAACGGTTTCCCCGCGTCCTAATTGTATATCATCCCTGCTTAAGAAAAGAGCATAACCACCTAATTGAAACATAGCCACTTCAAATGATACCCGTGTACGGGTGGATGTTTTTTCAAATATCATGCCCAGGGTTTTCCCTTTAAGATATGAATTGATTTTTCCCTGTTTCAGTTCATCTTTAAGCTTTTTTGACAGTTCAAATATTGAAATAATTTCTTCTTTTGAAAAATCAGTTACGGATAATAAATCTTTTGATTTTACCCTGGGTATCTTTATCATACTGTTGCTCCTGCAAAAATGCTATCAAGAATCAAAAGGCCTTCTTTAACAAGCTTAGTTGATATTGTTAACGGTGGCATGATTCGTATTACTTTCTCAGCAGTGCAGTTTATAACCAACCCTTTTTGTAACGCTTCAAGTACTAAAGGCTGACCTGGAATTGATAATTCTACACCAATATGAAGCCCAATCCCTCTAACATCAACTATCAGTTTAGGATATTTTGATTTCATGAGCGATAGTTCCTTAATAATTAATTCGCCTGTTTTGCGGATATTATGAAGTGCAGTTTCTTTACTTAATGTCTCAAGTACTGCCTTTGCTGCAGCAGTGGCTAAATGGTTACCACCAAATGTTGTACCGTGTGTACCTTTGGGGAAATAATCCACAAGAAAATCTTTTGTGTGGATTGCACCGATAGGTACGCCGCCACCCAGGCCTTTTGCCATTGTAATGACATCTGGAGTTATATCGTAATGCTGAAATGCAAACATCTTTCCAGTTCTGGCAATGCCGGTCTGAACCTCATCTATTATCAAGAGAATACTGTTTTCTTTTGTAACAGTATCTATCGTTTTGATAAATGCACTGTCAGCAATTTTGATGCCACCTTCGCCCTGTACAAGCTCTGTTATTACAGCACATATTTTTCCTTTGTATTTTCTTACAGTTTTTTTAAATGCAGTGATATCATTGAATGGAACATAGATAAATCCAGGAACTATCGGTCCAAACCCTGAATGAATTTTTTCCTGTGCTGTTGCCGACATGGCACCAAATGTTCTTCCGTGAAATGAATTGGTAAATGATATAATGTGATATTTTTTTGGTGATTGTGATAAACCAAATTTTCGTGCTAATTTTATTGCTGCTTCACTGGCTTCCGTACCACTGTTGGTAAAAAGTGTTTTTCCAGGAAATGCAGTTTTTGATATTAGCCTGGCTGCTTCAATCTGTTCTTTATTAAAATACCAATTTGAAGAATGGAGTATTTTATTAACCTGACCATGCAAAGCTTTATTCAATGCTGGATGATTATATCCTAATGAATTGACTGCAATACCTGCAAAAAAATCAATATACCGTTGGCCATCCTGATCAAATAGAATGCAACCGTTTCCATGTGTAAAACAAACCGGAAGGCGTGTTCCATAATTCTGAAAAAGATACTGTTTGTCCAGTTGCATTAAAGCCTGTAATTTTTTGGATTCTTTCATACAAACATCCCATAAAAAAAATAAATCGGGTTGCCCCGATTGCAAACTACATATAGTATATTTGTATAATGTCAATACATTTTGATATTTTTTAATAAAAATTAATATATTGTTTTTATTGCAACAAAATCATAAATTTTTGCCAAAATGATTTAAAAATGGTTTGCATATACACATATTTTATAGTATTATATAATTTGATAGTATCATTATGTGAGATAGTAACCATGAAGAGGATTTATGTTGTGTGAACGATGTAAACAACGTGAAGCAACTGTTCATTTGACTGAAATCATCAGAAATGAGAAGACTGAAGTACACTTGTGTGACAATTGTGCACGGGATATGGGTTTAAGTTCTCATGGTGGGGGGTTTTCGTTAACGGTTTCTGATATGATGTCATTTTTGGATGCCAAAGAAATGACGGATATGGTTGACAGCAATACCTGCGCCACCTGTGGTTGGACTTTAATTGATTACAAACGTACTGGCAAAGTAGGGTGTGCTGATTGTTACAGCTTCTTCAAAGAATCGCTGACCCCCATTTTAGCCGGATATCATGGTTCAACATACCATATTGGCAAAATGCCGCTTAAATACATTGAGCACAGAAAATCCAGGGGAATGATTGATACGGTGAGGTCAAAGAATGTTGCCACATTGTCGTTGCACGATCTTGAAAAGATGCTGGAAATAGCAGTTCAAAATGAAAATTATGAAGAAGCAGCTAAACTTAGAGATGAAATAAAAAGACTAAAAGGTTAAAAGAGGCTTTAATGTTTGAACAGCTGCTTTCACAGTCACCATTCTGGTCACAGGTAGGGCCTTCGGCTGATGTTGTCATGACCACACGAGTCAGACTGGCAAGAAATTTGCCGTCATTACCTTTTGGAAACAAGATGGATGAAGCTGATATATCAACGCTGGAATCAATTGTTCACCAGGCAGTAATAACATCAAAATATTTTGGAAATGCTCAGTTTATTAGTTTAAAAGATTGCTCTTCAGATGACAGACGCTTTTTACGTGAACGGGATATAATAACTCATGAAATGGAATTGAACAACGATAGTTGTGTTGTTTTTGATCCCCGCCAGCAATATTCTATTCTGATAAATGAAGAAGATCATATCAGGATTCAGGTCATTAAACCAGGTTTGCAGATGCTATCGGCATTTAAATTAGCTGATGAAATAGATGATGAATTAAATAAATATATTTCGTATGCATTTACTGATGATTTTGGCTTTTTAACTACCTGTCCTTCCAATGTTGGTACTGGCATGCGTGTTTCAGCTATGCTTCATTTACCAATGCTTACCGCTGCAAAAAATATGGGTGAAGTAATAAAATTGGTCAGAGAATACCAGGCACAGTTAAAAGGAATTGTCCATGATGCAACAAAAACCGTTGGTAGCATGTATATTATCAGTAATAAAGCCACATTGGGAAAATCTGAGATAGATATAATAGAAGAAATTGATAAAGTAATAAGCCTCATTATTGATCTTGAAAATGAAGCACGGGACGAGTATTATCAGCATCACAAGGATGTACTGGAAGATATGGTATGGCGTTCGTATGGTATAGTAACATTTTCACGGTCAATGAGTTATGCAGAAGCCATAGAGCATCTATCTTTAATAAGATTAGGGGTTGTTTTGTCGATAATAAAAAATATTGAACTTTCTGTAATTAATGATTTAATGATACATATACAGGTATCTCATCTTCAGAAAATTGCAGGCAGGCAATTTGCAAGCAGTGAAGAAGGAGATGCCTTCAGAGCAGCATATCTTCGAAAAAAATTCGAAGATAAGGAGTAAAAAAATATGTTTGATTATACCAAGAGGTCACGCAAGGTATTAGAAGTTTTAGCACAGGCAGAAGGGCGGCGATTAAATTCAGATGCATTGGGACCAGAGCATATAATGCTCGCCCTTTTAAAAGATGATGATTCAGTTGCAGCCCGCATATTGAAAAATATGGGGGTTAACTTTGAAATACTACGAAGAAATATAGAACAGGCTATACGCAAATCTGGATCCACTATTATTTTAGGCAATCTACCACTCAGTGCACGTTTTACACGAATTATTGAAATTGCAAAAGATGAAGCGCGTAAATTAAAAAATAATTATGTAGGCACCGAACATTTATTATTATCAATTTTTCGTGATGGGACTTGTTCGGGGATTGATACCCTTATACGAGCAGGTATTGACTATAATGTCATAAAGGGCGAAGTACAAAAGATTTTAGGCGTTACACCTGAAGGTAATTCTCAACAAAAAACCAATGATAAAACCAAAACACCAACATTAGATGAATTTGCTATAGAACTGACCCGTTTAGCAGCAGAGGATAAGTTAGACCCGGTTATAGGACGTAATTCCGAAATTGAAAGAGTTATAAGGATTCTATCACGTAAAACCAAGAACAATCCAGTTTTGATTGGTGAAGCTGGTGTTGGGAAAACAGCTATAGTTGAAGGGCTTGCACAGCGTATTGTACACCATGATGTCCCTGAACCACTTTTTAACAAAAGGGTACTGGCGCTTGATTTAGCTTCTGTGGTAGCTGGGACCAAATACAGAGGCGAATTTGAAGAACGCCTGAAACGAATCATGAAAGAAATCAAAGCATCAGATAATGTTATTTTGTTTATTGATGAGTTGCATACCATTATAGGCGCAGGTGCAGCTGAAGGAGCCATAGATGCTGCAAATATCTTGAAGCCTGCATTGGCAAGGGGTGAATTGCAGTGCATAGGTGCTACAACCTTAAATGAATATCGCATGTACATAGAAAAAGATGCTGCATTGGAACGCCGATTCCAGACAGTTATGGTTGATGAACCTTCAGTAGATGAGGCTATTGAAATACTGTTTGGCCTGCGTGAACGCTATGAAATGCATCACAAAGTACGATATACTGATGATGCAATTAAAAAAGCTGTATTATACGCTGACAGATATATCCATGACAGATACCTGCCTGATAAGGCTATAGATGTTATTGATGAAGCAGGATCCAAAGCAAGGCTTGAAAATTGTGAACGTCCTGTAGATATAGAATTGCTTGAACGTGAAATTGAAGATTTAAATAACCGTAAAAACGAACTTGTAAAAGCACAGGAATATGAACAGGCAGCATCTATACGGGATACAATCATAGAAAAGAAAGCACTGTTATCACAGAAAATAAGTGACTGGCAACAGCGCATTAATGACTATGCAGTAATAGTTGATGAAAAACAGATAGCAACTGTAGTTGCACAATGGACAAAAATACCTGTTGAAAAACTTGAAGAGTCTGAATCTCAGAAACTGTTACGCATGGAACAGGAATTGCATAAACGTATAATAGGACAGGACGATGCAATAAGCGTCATAAGTAGAGCTATCAGAAGGTCACGTACAGGCCTTAGAAGCGCCAGAAGGCCTATTGGTTCATTCATCTTTCTGGGCCCTACGGGTGTTGGAAAAACTGAACTTGCAAAAGCCCTGGCAGAATTTCTGTTTGATGATGAAGATGCGCTAATACGGTTTGATATGTCCGAGTTTATGGAAAAGCATGCTGTTTCCAGACTGATAGGTGCACCTCCTGGATATGTAGGTTATGAAGAAGGAGGGCAGTTAACTGAAAAAGTAAAACGAAGGCCGTATTCGGTAATTCTTTTTGATGAGATTGAAAAAGCACACCCTGATGTATATAATATATTACTGCAGGTACTTGAAGAAGGTGAATTAACCGACAACTTTGGTTCAACAACAAGCTTCATTGATACAGTAATTATTATGACATCCAATGTTGGCAACAGGGAGTTCCAAAAGATAGGTAAAATGGGCTTTAATGAAGTTGATCCACAAATTGCACAATTTCAGAATGTAGATGAAGAAGTTAAAAGATTATTTAGCCCTGAATTTTTAAATCGCATTGATGCAGTAGTCCATTTCCACAAATTGAATGAAAACCACATCAAACAAATACTTGATTTGATGTTACAGGAAGTAAATGAACATCTTGAGGAGCAGGGTATTGAATTAATTGTTTCCTCAAAAGTCAAGCAATACCTGGTTAAACGTGGATTTAATGAAAAGTATGGAGCACGGTACCTCAGAAGAACTGTGCAAAACGAAATAGAAGACAGATTGGCTGTGGAAATATTAAATGGACGCTTTAAAGACTGCCATCGTGTATATGCTGGGATAAAATATGATGCAATATATTTTAAACCAGAGAAAAACGGTAATACTGGCAAAATTTCAGAACCTGAAGTTGTACATCATTCATAAAGTACTAACTTAACGAATATCATTTCTATATATTTAACTGAAATATATATTTAAATCATTAATTATTCCTAAATGTTGAAATTTGAATAAAATATAAAATAGTCTACACCCCGCCGCCGAAGGCGGCGGGGGTGTACACTTTATTCTTTATGAAATTTTTTTTAATGAATTATTACTATATTTAAATAATATATAATGCTATCTGTTAGAAAAAATTTGATTACTCAATCTAAGTCTCATCAAAAAATTATTAATACAAAAATAAGTTATAATTATATAATCAAAAAGATAAAAAACAGGTTTTTCCTGCCACAATTTCTGCGCTCATTAAAAAAATTTGGTATTTCAGGATTTTACGGTGGTAATAAAGTTACTCTTATAACTGATGGTGATGTATTTTTTGATGAGTTATTCAAAGCTGTAGACAGCGCGCTTTTGAGCATTAACCTGGAAACATATATATTTAATAGTGATGACATCGGATGGAAATTAGCTAAAAAATTAGCTGCAAAAGCAAAGAAAGGTATTGAGGTTAATGTGATTTATGATGCTATAGGCTGCATTAATACTTCAACTTTGCTTTTTGAATACATGAAAAAAATGGGTATTGAATTAATAGAATACCATCCTATTGTACCCTGGCGAAAATATTTTAATCTTTATATACGTGATCATAGAAAATTGATGGTTATCGATGGCAAAATAGCTTTTATTGGTGGTATGAATATTGGAAATGAATATGCTGGTAAAAAATACCGTGGACAGAATTGGCGTGATACACACATAAAAATAGAAGGGCCAGTGGTAAAAGACATTGAGTACTTTTTCCTTGAAAACTGGCACAGGCAGGGAGGAGCCCTGGTTGATATTTCAAAGTATTTTCCTGTAATTAAACCTGTTGGGGATACAATTGTAATGGCTTTAAGCAGCCATTCACGAAGAAGAATTAAACCAATTTATCATACATATTTAGCAGCTATAGCAAATGCACGTAACTATATTTATATTACCAATGCATATTTTATCCCCGACATGAGGATAGTAAAGTCTTTAATATATGCAGCAAAAAAAGATGTTGATGTAAGAATATTGTTACCAGCAATAAGTGATATACCATTTGTGCAGCATGCCAGTAGATATTTATATAAACGGTTCTTGAAAAATAATGTTAAAATATATGAATATCAACGTGCTATTCTGCATGCAAAAACAGCTGTTATAGATGATATATGGGCAACGGTTGGTTCTTCAAATTTAGACAGAAGAAGCTTTACTGCAAATTTAGAGGTGAATGCTATTATACTTGACCAGGCATTTGGTGAAAAGATGAAAAAGCAATTTTTAAAGGATATAAAAACTAGCAATGAATTACACCTGGAACATCTTAAACGACGCCCTTTTGTACAATATTTAAAAGAGTGGTTTTGCTATAGATTCAGATATTTATTATAGGGAATCATACTATAATTAAAAATCTACCGCAATAAGTACATACAGCTAAGGATTTCTTCCCTTTGATTTTTGCCATTTCTACTGGTGGGATTACCATATGGCAACCACCACAGGTATTTTTTTCAAGAATAGCAAAAGGATTCTGGCATTTTTGCCGCATTCTCTCATAATATGAAAGTGAGCGGTTATCAATAAATCGACGCAATTCATTGATTTTTTTTGTGAGTGTTTCTGATTTATCACCACTATCTAAAAGGCGATATAATTGATCAAGCCTGATTAGAAGGTCAAGATCAGATGAAGGTACACCAGCCAAACTTTCAATATGATTTTCTTCTTTATTTATTTCTGTTATTGAGTCAAAATATAATTTGGCTTCTTTGGTGAGTATAGGATAAATTTTTGAAGGAGTCCGAGCAGCATCAATTTTCTCTCTTTTTTCAGTATTGGAAAAAATTCTTGCCATCATCCCAACAAGGTAAAGGTACTTGGTGCTTAAAGAAGTTGGGAAAATGCTGAGCATAACATATTTAACAGGTTGATTGTCAAAGGATTCATATTCTACAGGTTCATTGCATATTCCAAAAATGGTCAGTAGTTTTTTAACTGAATCGGTTCGCACGTGGGGAATAGCAAACCCATTCCCAACACCCGTATTTTCCAGTGTTTCACGGTGCATTACCTGAGTGTAGTATCTATCAGCATTATCCAGTTTCCCTAAATCCTGTAATTTCTGAATCAACTCTTTGATAACCAGTTGCTTTTCATTGCTTTTAACAGTTATTACATGTTCTTTAGGTAATAGTTCTGATAGATCCATTTTCTAAACTCCTTGTGAATTTAAATTTATTTCTTGTGAAATTCAAATCGTAAAACTTGTTAAGAATATTTAACATTGCTTCATTAATTATCATAAAACAAATAATTATATTTATTGTACCATAAAATTATAAATAAAACTAAAATCAAGAAGATATTTTCAAAATTTTTTAACAAATAGCTTACAATTGGCAATAGATGTTGCAGATGGAAATCTTTATAATACAAACATTACTGTAGCAATGAACAAATAGATTTGCTATAAGGATATAACCTGAAAGTTCCAGTAAAAATTATCATGGTATTAGAGTAAAGATGTGGTTTTATTAGGTTTGCAATTGATTCTGTTTCAGTAAAAACATCCATTAAAAATATATTTTTTATTTCTTCATCAGGTATGTAACACCGATTATCAGGTATCTGGAGATAAAGGAGCGGTTTTGAAGTAAAATGCTGTATTATTGAAAGCATTTTGGTAACATCTTTATCCTTCATGAAGCTGATGCAGAATATTTTTTCGTAGTCAGCATATTGTTTGCACATGTTTCTTAATGTATTTTCTAATGCTTCAGGATTATGTGCACAATCAAATATAATAAGAGGCTTTCTGCTTAGAACTTCACTCCTTCCAGGAATATAAAGATTTGACATGGCATGGTATATATGTTCAGGTACTATCGCCCAATTATTGTTTTTTAAAATTAATGCTGTGGCGATAGCAACCGTTGCATTTGCCGCCTGAAAATCTCCCATTAGGGAGCAGTGAATGTTTTGAATCTTTTTATATTCACCAAATATAGTATGGTTATATTCACCATCAAAGGTGAGAGGGCTTTGTGATTTAATTAAAAAATTTATATCGTGATTAACAAACACTATGGGTGATTGTTTTAGTATTGCTTCCCTTTGTAATACTTCTTTTACTTCAGGTTTTTGTATGGCACTTACTACTGGAATATGTTTTTTAATTATTCCTGCTTTTTGATATGCAATTTCTTCTAATGTAGTACCCAGTATTGCTGTATGGTCATAAGATATAGGAGTGATAACACTGACAAGTGGAGTGACAACGTTTGTGGAATCAAGTCTGCCACCAAGCCCTGTTTCAATCACAGCAATATCCACTGAATTATAGAAGTGAAGAAAAGCAATTATAGTAAACGCATCGAAAAAAGTTGGAGTATAGCTATGAGTTTTACATAGTGTTTCCAGCATTTGAGAATATTCCAATATTTCTTCATCAGTGATCTCTTTGCCATTTATTGTTATGCGTTCGTTATATCGTATAAGATGAGGTGATGTGTACAACCCAACTGTGTAACCCGCTGCTTGAAGGATAGCTGCAATCATATATGCCGTTGAGCCTTTTCCATTAGTTCCGGCAATGTGAATGCATGGCAGCTTGTGCTGAGGGTTACCTAAAAGATTCAATACAGAAACAATCGTATCAGGAGAATAATGAGTATAATTGCTTGCAAAGGATTCATTATTGGCAAGGGATTGTAAATAGTGTGGAAGCATAGTTAGTGCAACGCCTGTTTCAGTGCTTGATGCATAACGTCAATAGGTGCAGTTTTTCCTGTCCATAGTTCAAATTGCATGCATGCCTGGAACAATAACATATAATCACCAGTTATTACAGTACATCCTTTTTCCTGTGCTTTCTTAACCAACTGTGTGTGTAACGGTGAATAGATAATATCTACAACTACATTTTGTGGATGCAGTAATGATGTGTCAATTGGTGTTAGGGATATGTCAGGCTTCATACCAACAGGTGTGGTATTTATAATGATGTCATGGTGTGCTGTTATCTCAGGTGTAAGATCGTCAATCAGTACCGTTTCGATAGATGTAAAGTATTTGCGTAAATCATTTGTTAGTTGCGTTACATTATTTATGTTCCGGCCACATATAGTTATGTGTGCTTTAGATTGGGCAAGGGTATATGCGATAGCTCTTGCAGAACCACCATTGCCAATGATTAAAACCTTTTTGTTATGATAATCTATAGAATGAGTATCAAGTGAACGAAGTAATCCGTAGCCGTCGGTATTGTATCCTTTTATCATCCCATTATTGTTGACAAGGGTATTAACCGAGCCAATGCGTGAAGCTAAAGTATCAACGCTATCGCATAGCGGTAAAACATCAACCTTAAAAGGAATGGTTACACTTGCACCTTTTATTCCCAGTGCTTTTATTGCGTCAAAAGCCTGTTTAATTGAAGCTGGTTCAAATGCAACATATACTGCATTTATTTTAGTATATTCAAATGCAGCGTTTTGCATTACTGGCGAAAGTGAATGCCGTACAGGTTTACCCAAAATGCAATATACAGATGTATGTGCATTTATTGTCATATTGTTTTTCTTTCAATAAATTCCGTAGTAAATTCTGTTTGTTCCACTACTATAAAGTACCCTTTAGGGTCAACCTTAAAACCATTATGGTATTCGGTTACCAGTATTGCTTCATTGGGGTTTACTATATACTGTATTTCTTTCCCATCAACACTCAATAATATTCCACATGGTGCATTAACACAAATAAATAATTCAGGACAGCTGTGTTTTTCTAATTTTGTGATTTGTTCAGCACTGGTAAATTCAGGATGATACACACCAACACGCCAATATTTTGAGTCCTGTGCAATGACAGTCCATCTATCGTTTGTTTTCAATGAAAAGGGAGTATTGTTCATGGAGCGACCTTTATATTATTATATTGTACATACATAAAATGATGTATGATAATGAATAGTAGAAATGACAAGTAATTTTTTACAACAAATAATTCTTGAAAAAAATAGTTATATAATAATAAATGTAAAACCCCTTTACTGATATATAACAACTGGATATTAAAATGAAAACTTCATCTTACATTCGCAATGTCCTTAGTATTGCCGGATCAGATTCCGGTGGTGGTGCTGGTATTCAGGCTGATTTAAAAACAATAACTGCACTGGGTTGTTTTGGTATGACTGTGATTACTGCAATAACTGCTCAAAACACACTGGGCGTTATTGATTATATGCCTGTACCATTGGACATGATTGAAAAACAGTTTGATGCAGTTGCATCTGATATTCCCATTCATGCAGCTAAAACAGGAATGCTGGCAACACCTGACATTGTAAAGCTTGTAGCAACAAAAATTAAACAGTTTTCCATCAGCAACTGTGTTGTTGATCCGGTCATGGTTGCAAAAGGGGGATCAAAATTATTATCAGATGACGCCATTCAATCAGTAATTCAAAATTTAATTCCCGTTGCCCATGTAGTAACCCCAAATATTCATGAAGCTGAAGTTCTTACCGGGATAACAATAAAAAATATTGATGATATGAAAGATGCAGCAAAAAAGATATATTCATTTGGTGCGCGCTATGTAGTGGTAAAAGGTGGGCATTTAGAAAGTGATCCAAGTGATGTTATTTACGATGGTAAAAATTTTACCGTTTTGAAAAATCAGCGTATTGAAACCAAAAATACCCATGGCACTGGATGCACATTTTCGTCAGCAATTGCAACCTATGTGGCAAAAGGGTATAATACTATTGAAGCAATAACAAAAGCAAAAGAATTTATCACAAAAGCTATTACCTTTTCGCTTCCATTAGGCAAGGGGCATGGACCAACAAATCATCTTGTGGCAATAGTTAATAATGAAGAAAAGATTCAGGTAGTAGAAGAAATTCAAAAAGCTTTTTCAATACTCCATGCTGCTAAATGTGGCCAAATGTTTACCAGTGGAGTTTCAAACATAGCATATACTCTTCCATATGTTACTGATACCAGTGACATCGCGATGTTTCCTGGTGGTATTATAGTTTACAATGATTCAATTTTCAGAGTTAAGGATCCTGCATATGGTGTAGACCATCAAATGGCATTATTTATGCAGAAAATTACTCCAATGAACTATCGCGCAGCTATAAATATTAAAAATGAAATTGAGTATAAAATAAATGCTCAGGCACGTGGCATTCCAGTGTATACTTCATTAACTATTGACAATTTACAGGAAATCACCATTTCTGAAAGTAATAGGATAGTATGTGTTGAAATCAAGCAGGACAATATGCTGTATATTATTGGCAATACACCCTTTGAAATAGCAGAAACTCTATTAAAAATTAAAAAGTCGGAAAATTCACATGCATAGCATAAAAGGCC
Organism: Spirochaetota bacterium; assembly: GCA_040756435.1. Taxonomy (NCBI): domain Bacteria; kingdom Pseudomonadati; phylum Spirochaetota; species Spirochaetota bacterium. The sequence continues at coordinate 27,181 of JBFLZD010000026.1, forward strand.
TTTTTGATTATCTGGAAAAAGTATTCCCGCTTGAATATCAGGAAGAATACGATAATTCAGGAAGACAGATTTCGTTTGATGATAAACCTGTGGAAGGCATTCTTGTTGCTATGGATGTATCTCCTGTTATTATTGATGAAGCACGTGAAAATAATTGTAATTGTATCATAACACATCACCCAATATTTTTTAAACCAATAAAAAATATATCTTTAACTAATAGTACTGGCCAGATGGTAATTGCATGCATTCAACATGAAATCAGCATATATGCTACTCACACCAACGCAGATGCTGTATGCTGGGATTTACTGGCTAAATCACTGGAACTTAACAATATAGAATTGCTGTTTCCAGATAAACGTTTTAATACAATAGGATATGGCGCTACGGGTAACTTTGAAAACGATATGACATTATCAGATGTGTTGAAAAAAATATCTCAATGTTTACAGACTAACTCAATAATATACTATGGTGATTCAGGCAAATGTATTAAAAAATTGGCTTGTTTGCAGGGAGCAGGTTCACGAAAAATTAATGCGGTCATTGCACATGGTTCAGTAGATTGTATTATTACCGGTGATGTTGGATATCATGATGCTCTATTAGCCAATAATAATGGGATTGCTGTCATTGATATTGGTCATTATGTTTCTGAAAAACCAATTATTGATTTTTTATACCAAACTGTTTACAACTACTTGACAAAAAAAATGAACTGTAACGATATACCTTTGATGATATCAAAGAAAGAACATAATCCAATGAAGTGTGGTATGTGAAATGAGCCCTGAAATATATACAATGCTTGAATTGCAATCTATATGGGATAAGGTTCTGGCAGCAAAAAATGAAATTTCCCGATCGCGGCATGCTATTGATTTCTGGCGCAATGAAATGAAAGCAATGGAAGCCAAAATGGCTGATTTGCGGTCCAGGGTTAATCAGACTAAAACAAACATTAAACAAAAAGAACTTGAACTTCATGATGTGGAATCACGCATTCAATTTCTTGACAGCAGAAAGAATTCGTTAAAATCACAGCGTGAATTTGATTCAATGATTACAGAGCTTGAAACTCTTAATAAAAAGAAAGACGAAATTGAAAACAATATGCTGCAGTATATGGAAGATGTTGATGCAATTGAAAATGAACTGAGTGTATTACAACATGAAATGCCAAAAAGATTAAATCAGATTGAAAAAGATGTTGAAGAATTACAGAATAAACTTGAATCTCTGCAAAAAGAAGCAGAAGATAATGCCGCACAATTTAATAAGCAAATGAGCCAGTTGCCTCCTGATTTAAGGGCCAGATTTGCAAAAGTGGTTGAAACAAAAGGCAATGGCATAGTTCCTCTTGAAAACGGGATTTGCCAGGGATGCCATTTTCAGGTACCTGTGTATGTAAAAGATGAAGTTGCTAAATCAAAAGCAGTGACCTGCACCAATTGTGGCCGTTTTTTATATTTCAAAAATTAATATAACATATTTAAAAGTGCTGGTTGTAGTTAAATGTTACATTACCAAGGCTGGTGAAAACGTTTTCACCATTAGTCATCCTGATTGTATGGTGACATACCTACTAAAAGTTTTAATTTTTATAATTGATTCTGGATCACAACCGTCATGAGAATGATTCATTTTTAGAGGAGATAATAATGTTGCTGAGTATAGATAGAGTGTTACAGTTACTTGCAGAAGGCAAAAGTTTGGAAAAAATTGCTGAATTGTCAGATGTTGATGTAAGTGAAATACAATCAGTAATTGAAGAAGCACGTAAAATTATCCTTGAATATGACAAGCAACGCGCAAAAAGTAAAATAATAGTAAAAAAGAAAAGCAGTACTACAGAAAATAAAGATCAAGCTGAAGTAGCGGACAATATATTTGATGGGCTTGAAATTCTATCAACAATACCTACTGAATCAGTTCTGACAATGTATATTGATGGTGCATCAAAAGGAAATCCAGGTCCTGCAGGTATTGGCATTGTTATTTATGATGCCGATGACAGGCTTGTAGGCAAAGTTTCCACATACATTGGCAAAAAGACAAATAATCAGGCAGAATATACTGCATTATTACGGGCAATTCAATTGGCACTGTACTTTAAGACCAAAACTTTAAAAATAAGAAGTGATTCAGAGCTAGTAGTGCGCCAGCTCTCAGGAGAATACCAGGTAAGCAATACTAACATAAAAAAGCTTTATGAAAGAGTAATAGAATTAAAAAAGCAGATACCAAATGTTAAAATTGAGCATGTAATACGTAATTTTAATGAAAAAGCTGACTTTTTAGCCAAGAAGGCTGCTGATAAAAAAAGATAGAATACTATAAAGGTGGCATTTGTGTGTACCAGTACATCATCCTATGTAAAAGATTTATTATTATCTCATTTTAAAATCTCTCATCTTGTTGCTGATTTACTATTACTTAGGGGTATGAATAGCCCTTATAGTGCATACACATTCCTCAATCCTGACCTTACATTATGTTACAGCCCATTTCTTATAAACGAGATGGATGAAGCAGTAAGGATCATTAAAAATGCTGTAACCCATAAGAAAAAAATAGGTATTTTTGCGGATTCAGATATTGACGGTCTTACTTCTTTAACATTATTAACTCATTTGCTTGATCTTTTGAAAGCAAAGTACTATTACCGTTATCCTGTTGCCGATGAATTATATGGACTAACAATACCTATTATTGATGAGTTTAAAAAAAATAATATAGATTGTATTATAACATTGGATAGTGGTACTCGTGATGTTAATGAAATTGCGTATGCCAGAACTTTGGGTATGGATGTTATTGTTTGTGACCACCATGAACCATCTGAAACACTACCAGATGCAGTCATCATTAACCCAAAATTAATCAGTTCTCAATATCCCTTCAAGGAACTGGCTGGTGTTGGTGTTACTTATAAATTTTGTCTGGCAGTATTGCTAAGCTATACAAAGTATCATGACAAGCATATTATAGTTGTAGCGTTATCACATGATTCTGTTTTATATAAAGTAATTCATAGAGGCAGGGCGATAGCTCATGGTTCAGTCAACAGCATACAGGAAATAAAACACCTTTTAAAACAATATACTGGTGCAATTCTTTTTAATTACGATGTACCTGATATAGCATCTTTAAAACATGGAATGTATTATGATATCAGAGACTTTGTAGATGAACTATCGCCAATTAATGAAATAATAAAAGGTGATGTTAAGGATTTATTCCCAACCCCGGTGGATTATGCTACCATGCTACTTTTCAAGATACAATACCAGCAATCAAAAAAAATATCACAATTTATACAGGATATGCTCCCCCTGGTGGCACTGGGTACCATTGCTGATATGATGCCACTGATAGATGAAAACAGAATTATTGTAAGTAACGGAATATCATACTTTGATAAAACTAATCATTGCGGATTAAAGGTAATAAGAGAGCATGTTGCAAAAACAATAAATTCGGATACTATTGGCTGGGATATATCACCACTTCTAAATTCACCGGGTAGATTTGGCAAAACAAAGTTAGCTGCCGATTTTCTTCTTGAGAAAAAGCAATCAAAAGTAAAAGAACTATTGCAGGAGATTGTTCAACTTAACAGGGAACGTAAAAATATAATTCAAGCGTTAGTATCAAAATTTTCTAATAATGAATCCATTGAAAATAATGCATTACGGGTGATATGTTCTAATGAAATACCTGACGGATTAACCGGAATTATTGCAAACAGGCTTGCTGATCAGTTGTTACAACCTGTGCTTGTAATTTCAGATAAGCCTGAGGCAAAGATAATTAAAGGTTCAGGGAGGTCACGGAATAATTTTGACTTTTTTACTACCGTATCAAAACATGAACATCTTTTCGAAAAATTAGGTGGGCATAACCATGCCTTTGGTTTTTCAATAAAAAAAGAGAATATTCCTATACTTTTAAAAGAATTGAATAGTACATTGAGCTGTACAACTATAGAAAATGATATTTCAGAATATGATTATGAATTGCCAATAGAATACATAACCTTTGAATTACTTGAAGCACTGAAATTATTTGAACCTTATGGAATAGGGCATAAGCCTTTTATTTTTTTATCAAAACATTGCACCATCAGCCAATATTTTATCATTAATGGCAAACATTGTAAAATTATTTTTAATGGTTCTATAAAATTAGAAGCTATGGCGTGGAATTCAGCTGATAAATATAAAGATATTTTAATACAAAAAATTCCTGTTGATATACTTTTTACAGTAAAAGCTAATGAGTATAATGGTCTTATATCGCCGCTGCTAATTATAGAAAATCTTTATCCCTCTCAGGATTTAAAATAAAATTCTGTTCTCCTGTTCTTCTGTCTCCCTTCTTTAGTATCATTTGGTGCAATTGGCTTTGATTCACCAAATCCTTTTGCGCTAATCCTTTCAGGGCTTATTCCATGCTTAATAATATAATCGCATACCGCATCAGCACGTTTTTCAGATAATTTTTGATTATAGGTATCATCGCCAATTGAGTCAGTATGGCCCCACACCTCAACTTTTAAGTGAGGATTTGCTTTCATCATGTCTACCAGTTTATCAAGAATATTAATCGAGTCTTTTCTGATATACCATTTATCAAAATCAAAGTGAATGTTATCCACCACTACAGCTTTGCCAGGTTGTATTTCATCAAGGACTACTTTCAATTGACTGTCGCTTTTATTGACAATTACCTTTTTGGGAACATGACCATCTGATTCAAAAATAACTTCAACATTGTCTTTGTCGGGGATAGTTATATCACCTTTTCCATTAATGGCAGTTGACTGGTTATACTCCCCATTTTCATCTTTGTATTGAATAGTTATACGTGATTTCAGTGGTGATTTATTATTATCCGTAATCTCAACGGGCAACTGACGTGTTGGCATTTGTTGTTTTGTAGGTTGTGTTGTTGGCTTTGATTCGGGTGTTTTCGTTTTATCGGCTAATTCTTTTTCAGATAGCTCTTGATCAGGTAATTTTGATGGTTCTTTTGGTTCACTCTTTTGGGTTTCTTCTGGTTTTGAAGTTTCGTAATGTTTGCTTCCCATATACCCTGCACCAATTGCATACAAATAGTTTCCTGCAGGTAAAAATAAAATACCATCAGCAGCTACTGGTTGAGATACGCCTCCAGGGAAGGGGGCAGTGAATTCCCACCATGTATTGCCAGAATTGATATACATTGCTTTCACTTTTGCAACTGGTTGATTTTTATCATTTTGCTGATTATACGCAATATATATAACATCACGAATGGTAACAAAGTACGGAGAGGATTGTTGTCCAACAAATATGCTGGCAATGGTATTACCACTTTCTGGACTTATGCCAACAATTGATGCATTATTCAGCGAAAACAGTATTGACCTGTCGGTAAAACTTAACGGTGATGTAATGGTGCCATTATATGACTTCTGCCATAATGTTTCACCGTTTTTTATATCCAAACAATATACGGTATTATTTATGGGTACATATACATGTTTATTGACTACTGGTGGCAGTATTGCAACTGGTTGATTAAAATTTTTTTGCCATACTACTTTTCCAGTTCTTTGTTCCAAGCAAAAAACGGTAAAAGTTTTTGTTTCATAATTCATTGATTGCGTTATGATATACTGATCATAGTAAACAGGAAAACCGCTGTATGTGGCAATATCCTTGTTTTCCCAAACTATATGCCCGTTTTTTATATCCCGTGAAGCAAATATTTTTCGAGTACCATAATAAATAGTATCCTGATCAATAATGGGATCCGCATATATCCCATCTATGGAAATTTGTGTTGTAATGCCGGTTAACCCTTGAGGTTTTGTTTCGTCAACACGCAATCCGGTACGTGCCCATATAACGTTGCCAGTTCGTTTATCAAAAGCATAAATAGCAATGGGATCGCTGACAATAACAGTATTTCCATACACAAGAGGATATTTAATTTTCCCAGCTGATTTTGAATATGCTTTAAACTGTGATGATATGGATCGTATATCATTAAGCCAGATAATATTTCCAGAATCTTCATCAATGCAATATAGAAATGCATTTTTATCAACAAAATATAGTCTTCCATCACTTACAACTGGATTGAATACTCTGTCTTTAGCTAAGAATAGCCATTTTAATTGATTATTTGAAACGATAATTTCATCATTATTGCCTGTAAAAAAAAGATTTCCTTTATATATTGGCCAGTTACCCGCTAATGCAAAGGTAGCGAAAGTTACTAATAAAAGTGAAATGGTTATTATGATGTTTTTCATACTTTCCTCCTGCTGTAAAAAATGATATAACCATGGCTTTTATTTTAAAACTTTTATTTTTCAAGGTAAAGAAATTTATTTTTTACAATAATTTCATTTCGAACGCAAGTGAGAAATCTTTGCTTTTTTTATGGTAAGATTAGTCCTTATAACCATAGTATAAAATTTAGATAGATGCATACATTCGGCAGGTACAAAAAAGTATATAAATATTTACGACAATTTAATACATTCATTGCCTACTATACTCTTCTAGTGGAACTGATTGTATTGTGCATTCTCTTGTAGTTCCATATTATATGATCCAATAACCGTGGTGTAAGATGTGGATATTTACATTTTAATCCATTACATACGTGCACAAGGATTAATTGAGCTTCATAAGCTGTAATATTTTTTCCTGTAATATCATATAAAAAATTTACAATCATTCTGTCTGGTTTAATTAAATCTTCCTCTCCAGCAAGCATCAAGAAATATTTTAATGAAATGCCACTTGACTGACCTGGTATCTTTTTGATATCTGCTTCAAAATCAGTATTTGAAACTATTTTGTTTAGATCTTGAAAATAGTCAACCTTATATTTTTTTAGCACAGTAGCAAATTGAAAAACAGCTTCAGTTTTTAATATACCATTTTTGGTTGAAGTCCTTTGTCTTTTACCAAAAATTTCATCTGTAAACTTTGCAACACCTAATATACTCATTTTATAAAAAAAGTTTGATATTGACTCTTGATCTTCTTTTGGTGGAATACTGTATCGGTTTTCCCTTATCCGTTTAAGTTTGAAGTATTTACAATATCTACTTACCACTTGCTTGACAGATTCATACTTTACTCCTAATGACCATACGCTGTCAATGACACAGAGCGGCAAGCTTTGATAGTAATATTCTTCGCCTAATGTGGCATTTATTAAATTAAGTACCCGGTCACATTCATTTATTATTTTGATAATGTCCTCACGTATATACATATAAAAAGTCCTTATCATAAAATTTAAAATAATATTGTTATTAGTAATAGGTTACAATAAGGTTATTTGATAATTTTAATATGTATATCGTGTATTAAACAAGCAATTTTTAAATTTTAGAAATTTGAAAACGGCAGATTTAATAATTAATTTATTTTTTTATTTTTTACAAATTGACAATTTTTTATATTTTCCATTTCTGTTTCATACAATACTATTGACAATAATTGAATTAATATAAACCACAATATGAAAACCGAACCAAAAGATAAAAGCCTTTTTAATACCATAATGGTTGCCACCGGCATTTTCTTAAGCAGAATAGCTGGTTTAATCCGCGACCGTGTGTTTGCGCATTACTTTGGCAATTCGGATGCTGCAGATGCATTCAGAGCAGCATTTAGAATTCCAAATTTTTTGCAAAATCTTTTTGGCGAGGGCGTCCTTTCAGCTTCATTTATACCTGTATATGCTAAATTGCTTGCAGAAAAAAAGTTTGATCAGGCTACAAAACTTGCACAGACTATTGCTGGAATATTGTCACTTGTAATTTCATCACTTGTATTTATTGGAATCCTGATAACACCACTTCTTATCGATATCATTGCACCTGGTTTTCACGGTGAAAAGCGAGAGCTTACCATTTTACTTGTTCGTATATTTTTTCCAGGTGCAGGAATACTTGTATTTTCAGCATGGTGTTTGGGCATTTTAAATAGTCATGGTAAGTTCTTTTTATCGTATAGTGCACCGGTATTATGGAATATCATAATCATTATAACATTATTATTTTTTGGCGATAGTTCTCAGCAAAATGACCTTGCAAAATATACTGCAGCCGGATCAGTGGCTGGTAGTTTTTTACAGTTATTGATACAATTACCATTTGTTATCGTTATCATTAAACAGCTCAAACTACGACTTTCATTTAGAACACAGGAAGTAAGAACTGTTATTAATAATTTTATTCCGGTATTTTTTGGACGCGGAGTTGTTCAGATAAGTGCATACATTGATTCGTTACTTGCCAGTTTGCTACCTACCGGAGCTGTCGCCGCTATATCCTATGCCCAAACATTGTATATGCTACCAATAAGCCTATTTGGCATGTCAGTTTCCGCCGCTGAATTACCAGCCATGTCAAAAGTTATTGGCCCACAGGAAGAAATAGCTAAAAAACTTCAATCACGAATAAACAACGCAATAAAACGTATTGCATTTTATGTTGTGCCATCAACTATTGCATTTTTTATATTAGGCGATATTATTGTTGGGGCTATTTATCAAACTGGTGCATTTAGTACTCACGATACAACATTTGTGTGGATGGTACTTGCTGGTTCAACAGTTGGACTGCTTGCAATAACCCAAAGTAGATTATATTCATCTGCATTTTATGCAATGAATGACACTTGCACCCCTTTAAAATTTGCAATTTTACGCGTTATACTGTCAAGTATCATTGGTTTTTTTGCTTCTCAGTATGGGACTTTACTTCTAGGTATTAATAAACTGTATGGAACTGTAGGAATTACTGCAGCATCGGGATTTTCCGGGTGGATTGAATATAAATTGCTAAAAGCAACTATTTCTAAAAGAATTGGAGAAGTCGGATTACAAAAAAAATATCTTTTGTATTTATGGGCAAGTTCACTTATCGCAGCTTTAATAGCATTCAATATTAAAATCCATTTGCACTATCATCCTCTTATTCTAGCTGGAATAGTGCTTCCATTATATGGCGGTGTATACTTTGCTTGTACGTTCATATTCAGGATAGAAGAAATAATGAATATACTTAAAATGATTGGGTTTAAACGATAGATAACGAAAGAAAGTAAAACACTAAAATAAAGCTTTACGCCAACATTATGGCTTTGATCCATTCAATTATACGTTTCTGCTGTTCAATTCCACCGGCACTATGGCCTTCATCGGGGTATACTTCAATAGTTTTATCGCACTGTAAGTGATTGAAAAGGGCAAACACACATTCTGCAGGTGATAAAGAATCTTTAAAGCCAACTGTTGTTAATACCGGGCATGTTATAGCATTGACAAATTGCAAAGCATCAAAGTAATTGAGGTTTTTCTTTATTGTAGATTTTTTACTTCGATGTTCTTCAATAAAAGCATTTATTTCATTTGCTATCATGCTTTTTGCAATATTCTGTGCTTTATCCAGATAACAAAATGATGGTGTATCAAGAACAAGCGCCACAACCCTGTTAGAATTTGATGTGGTGAATAAAGCTACAGCACCTCCTAATCCCTTACCAATAATTGCTACTTTACTGCAATCAAGATCATTATGTAAACGCAATGCATCAATAGTTCGTAGACCATCTAAGTAAAGTCCTTTAACATAATAATCATCCTTTTCAAGGATACCTTCAGTCATAAATCCCGGATATTTGTTTTGTTCCTGATCATAATGAATGATGTTTCGGTGGCCTCGTAATTCTACAAAACAATATGCAAAGGGTAAATCAATGGGGAACTGAGCATAACTTTCAAGGTCATCATAATCATGAAATAAAATAACAACATGCGGTCGTGCTATTTTATCGGGAATATATAATGTGGCAAAAAGTTGGGTTTTGCCATATCCACTGTAAGTCATATCATAGGCAGAGAATTTGCCAGTTGATTTTCTTTTGTTATGTACATACTGGACATCAATTGGAGATTTTTTTAATTCGTTAATTGCATTCTGCCAAAATTTTTCAAAGTCATCTGGTCGGGATATTTTAGGTAGATGCAGGAAATATTTATCAAAATCGCTTACTAAAGCCATTGGGATATCACTGGTGAATTAATTTATAAAGAATCATATAGTTTGTTTTAAGAATAAGATAAATCAATGCTATCAGTACAACTATAAAAGATAGTATCATCAAAATAAATAAAAAAATACGTAAAGGTGATACAAAAGCATTTTTGATGCTCAATATAACAGGTATACCTGCTTTACGTAAATTTACTATTCTGTAAATTAAGAAATAGCAAATTACAGAAATAATGCCAAGATTGATGACAATCTCAACGATTTTGGTAAATATTTTAGGATAGCTTTTGGATAAAAGGACAATTGGAAAAATAATAAGATTTGAAATTAATATTATTAATAACAGGCTTATCAGTATGGCAACAGACAGCGTTAACGATTGCATTATGATATTTTTTATTGTATTATTTTGATTCATCAACATTTTCACCCATTTCTTTTAATGCTTCTTTAGCTGCCTTCTGTACTTTGGGACTTGGATCATACTGCATTTTATATTTCAAAATGTCAATAGTTCTTTTGTCTTTAAGATCTTTCATCAACTCAACTGCTCGCAGGCGTACAACTGGATTATTACTGCGTAAAGCCTCCATCAAACGGGGAATTGCATTGCTGTCTCCCATTTTTACCAGTGCAGCAGTACAATACATTGAAAAAGAATAATAATCTTTTCTTTTATTTACAGGATAGCTATCTATCTCTTTTATTATTTCTAGCAGATCGCCTGCTGTATCCTTTGCCCCAATTTTTGCCAGTGCTACAGCTGCATATGAACGTATGGTTGTATCTTCATCTTTGTCTTTGACAATTCCAAGTAAAAAATCTTTTGAACCGATATCTTCCAGATCACCAAGAAACAATATAAACAATTGCCGTAAATTATCTGTTGTTTTTGTATCTTTAATACGTTCAATGGCAAAATCTTTAAGCTGAGTAGCTTTTAATTTACCTAATGTCCGTATAAGGGCTTCGGTAAAATTGGAATTTTCAGTAAATTTTTGTTCCTTGAGTATGCTTTCTAATTGAGGTATTGCCTCTGTAGCTTTTAATGTGTCAATTGCATAAACAGCAGCAATTTTTACTTCCTCTGAGGTGTCGTTCAACGAAGTAATAATCCATGACGATGATGAACTGCTCTTAAGCTCGCTGACAACTGTAATAGCGGTGCGTTTAACTTCGGGATTTGTTTCCTGAGGCATAAGTTCATCCAATAGTTTTATAATTTCATTTTTTTGTGAAGGTTGCTTTAACGCTAATGTTGATTTTATTGCTTCTATTCTGTCATCCTGAATTCCATATTGAATTGTTTTTTTAATCCATTCTGTTTTTTTCTTTTCAGCTTCAATTTGTTTATCCTGTGAAATGTCCTTTTTCTTTTCATCAGATTGTTTTATATTTTCCTGTGATGTATTGCTAATATCTTTTTTTTCATCTTTAGCTGTTTCTGTAGTTACTGATGGTGTATTCTTTTCAGTTGATTTTTTCAGGGAACTATCGCCTACCGCATCCATATTTTTCTTTTCTAATTCTTGTGCATGCAAAAGCGATAGTGAAGCAAGCAAAATGATAAAAATAAAAAATATTTTTTTCATAAATATTCTCTCAATAAATATATTCATGGTATTATATAGTAACTATCGGCCTGATAAAGCAATTCTTTTTATGTCAACATATAAAAAGAGCTACTTTTATGTTAAAAATATAATATTATATCAATCAATTGTAAAATTCTTATGTTTAATATCTTGACTATTGTTTTAAAATACATATATTGTATATAATTGTGTTATGTAAGAAAGTTTCAGCTAACATAATTAAGCCAGATGTTTTGTATGAAATTCTATTTCGGGTGGAATTATATGAAAGTCAGATTCTTAACAACACTATTGCTCATTATAGCTTTTTCCTCAACAGTTTTTGCTTCTAATAAATATGCATTGATTGAACTGAATGGTTCGGTAAATCCTGTCATTGCCGATTACATAGTCAATTCAATTAAAAAAGCCAATCAGGATAATATGCAATTTGTTCTGATGATTATGGATACCCCTGGCGGGCTACTTAATTCAATGCGTGACATTATCAAAGCTATACTTGATTCTGAAATTCCTGTCATTGTATATACCTATCCTAAAGGTGCTCAAGCTGCATCTGCTGGTGGATTTATTATGATAGCTTCTCATATAGCAGCAATGTCACCGGGTACTGAGATAGGTGCCATGCATCCAGTAAGCCCATTTTTAAATTTCAGCCCGGAACAAAAACAAAACGGCATAATGGAAAAGAAAGTTTTAAATGATACTGTTGCTTATGCAAAAAGTTTGGCTGAATTACGAAGACGCAATATTACATGGGTGGAAAAAGCAGTCCGTGAAGCCATATCCAGCACCAATAATGAAGCACTCCGATTGGGTGTTATAGATGTTGTAGCTAATGATATCAATGATCTTTTAGAAAAAATCGATGGTAAAAAGATTAAAACAAAAGATATATATGTGGTTTTAAAAACAAAAAATATTCAACAACAGCAGTATACAATGGACTGGAAGGAAAAGATTTTAAATTACTTTGCTGATCCGCAGATGGTGTTCTTTTTGTTTTTAATTGCAGTTATTGGCATTGGTTTTGAATTAAAGAATCCGGGTATGATAATTCCCGGTATCATTGGTGCTATTGCATTATTTTTATTTTTACTGGCAGTCAAAGTATTGCCAATAAATTTTGCTGGACTTACGTTTATCATTTTAGCTATAATATTGTTCATACTGGAATTAAAATTCACAAGCTATGGGTTGCTAACCTTGGGTGGTATAATTTCCTTTGTTATTGGGGCAATGATCTTATTTGATTCTCCTTTGCCAGGTGGACAGATACCATTAACTTCAATTATTACTGTTCTTATTGTTCTGTTACTTTTTATATTTGTTGTAGTCCGTGCTGTAATTAAAGTACACACACAAAAGGCTGTTACCGGTATTGAGGGTATGATTGGTGAAAAAGGTGAGGCCACAATCGATTTTGCTGGAAAGGGAACAGTAGAAGTTCATGGAGAACTGTGGACTGCTATATCAAATGAACCTGTGAAAAAAGGTGATATAGTTGAAGTAGTAAAAATGGAAGGCATGGTGTTGCATGTAAAGAGGGTATAGCAATAAATAATAGGAAACAAGTTTAATACATATTCTAATTTTTTTAAAAGTCTTTTATTTACAAATAAAATTTAAGGAGGAACATAATGTTTCAAGCATTACCTACATTGATTATACTGTTAGTTTTATTAGCTGTATCAGCAATTAAAATAATCAGGGAATATGAAAGGGCTGTAGTATTCCGATTAGGTCGTTTATTGCAACCACCAACAGGCCCCAAAGGTCCAGGCCTGGTCATTATCATTCCATTTGTAGATAAGATGATCAGGGTTAGCCTGCGAACAGTTGCCATGGATGTACCACCACAGGATGTAATCACCCGTGATAACGTTTCTGTAAAAGTAAATGCTGTTATTTATTTCCGGGTTATAGAACCCAATAAAGCAATTACCGAAGTTGAAGATTACCTGTATGCTACATCACAGCTGGCACAGACAACGTTACGAAGCATTTTAGGTATGGTTGAACTTGATGATCTGTTAGCTGACCGAGAACGAATCAATCATGAATTGCAAAAGATCCTTGATAAGCAAACTGACCCATGGGGTATTAAAGTGACAGCTGTTGAAATCAAGCATGTTGACCTGCCACAGGAAATGCAGCGAGCTATGGCAAAACAGGCAGAAGCAGAGCGAGAACGAAGAGCCAAGGTTATAAACGCCGAAGGGGAATACCAGGCAGCTTCAAAAATGGTAGATGCTGCAAAACTTATGGAACCACATCCTATTGCATTACAGCTTCGTTATTTGCAGACGCTGCGTGAAGTTGCTACTGAAAAAAATTCCACCACATTGTTCCCAATACCAATTGATTTGGTTGAACCATTTTTAGCAGGCCGTAAGAAATAATTACTCAATAAGCCGCTTGAGGCGTGCAATTTCATTGAGCGCTTCAAGCGGTGTTAAATTTTCAATGTTTATATCTTTTAATGCTTGTGCCAATCTATGATGTGTTGCCTGAAATATTTCAAGTTGTTCTTCATTATCAGGAGCTTTAACTAAAGAATCAATCCGCGAAGATTTTTCAAGTTTTTCCAGAATTTTGTTTGCTTTTATAGTTACAGGCTTTGGAATACCAGCCAATTTAGCCACATGAATCCCATACGATTTGTCCGCTGCGCCAGGAACAACTTTATGCAAAAATTCTACGCCACTAATAGATTCCTTCACCATCACTGTATAATTAACAACTCCTTTTTTATTTATTTTAGTCAATTCATGATAGTGAGTAGCAAATAATGTTTTTGCCTTGATATAATTGGCAATGTACTCAACAACTGCCCATGCTATTGACATCCCATCATAGGTACTTGTCCCACGTCCAATCTCATCCATTATAATTAAGCTTTTATCGGTTGCATTGTTTAAGATGATAGCAGTTTCATTCATCTCAACAAGAAATGTCGATTCACCGCGTGCAATATTGTCACTTGCGCCAATACGGGTAAAGATTCTATCAACAATACACAGATTAGCATTTTGGGCAGGTATGAATGATCCAATCTGAGCCATAAGCTGAAGTACAGCAGCCATGCGTATATACGTTGATTTCCCCGACATATTGGGACCGGTAATAATTGCTATCACGTTGTCTGTAGTATCCAGATAAATGTCATTGGGCACAAATGGTTCTTTTATATAAAATTTTTCAACTACCGGGTGTCTTCCAGCCTTTATGTCAATGATACCTTCATTGTTCAACACTGGCCTGACGTAGTTGTTTTGATATGCTGCCAGGGCCAATGAACAAAACATGTCAAGTATGCCAATATTATATGCTAATTCTTGAATCTGTTGCTTATTAAATAGAATTCCCTCAACAATTGTCTCAAGTATCTCATTTTCAATCTTGATTATTGAATCATGTGCCTGCACCACATCTGTTTCAAACTTCTGCAGTGTTTCGGTTGTATAGCGCTCAGCATTAATTAACGTTTGTTTCCTGAAATAATCCTGTGGAACCTTTGCAGCTTGACCCTTGCTCACTTCAATGTAATAGCCAATAACTTTGTTATACCGTACTTTTAAGGTAGCAATATCTAAACGCTTTTTTTCTTCTTCCTGATAATTGAGAAGCCATTGTCGTGCATCAGTTTTTAACGTATATAGCCTATCAAGTTCAGCATTGACACCTTCTTTAATCACGCGTCCCTGTTCTGAAGAAAGCGGTGGATTTTCAACAATAGTATTTTTAATTTTGAGCGATAGTTCCTGTAAAGAATCGCTGATAGTGCCCAGCATATTAAAAAGCTTATCAGGATGTTGTTGCAATAATATATATACATCATTGGCTGCTTCAATGGATTGCTGCAAAGCAATAAAATCCCTATTGTAATATTTTTTCAAGGCAAAGCGAGAAACAAGCCGCTCCAGATCATGAATATGCGATAACGCATCATGGATTTCCTTTAAAAGATTAATATTACCCATAAGATATGATATAATGTCATAACGGCTTTCAAGAGCAACTGCGTCAAGCAATGGATACAGAAGTGCTCGTTCTAACGTCCGTTTCCCCATTGCAGTCTGTGTATGATTGAGCACACCAAAAAGCGAATGAAGTTTTGAACCATCCTGACTTTTTAAGATTTCAAGATTATGGATAGTTTGATGGTCTAAAACCATAAATTCACTGCGGCTAACATTCTTTGGATATTTCAGGTGCACCAGCGCACTTTTGTGAGTATCCTTTAAATAGTGAAGCAGTGAACCAACAGTAAGAATTGCTGTATGTGTTAATCCCAACCCCTTAATATTGCTTAATCCATAGATATCACATATTATATTAGAAAGATATTCAACATCATAATACCACTCATTAATAGATGCTAAAGCAATGTCATGCTGTTTTAAAAGGTCATGTAAAAATGTGAGTTCCTGCGGGGATCCGTATAACAGCATTTCTTTTGGTGAAAAACGTGAAATTTCAGTAGCCATGAATTCACGATTATAATCTGCAGCTGAAAGAAAAAAATCGCCTGTCGATACATCAACAAATCCAGTACAAACCGTATTGTTATGAATGACCACTGAACCTAAGTAATTATTTTCATCTGATGCAATAAGGTTGCTTTCAATGACAGTACCTGGAGTAATGACGCGGATAACTTCGCGTTTTACAATAGAACTTGACGATGGAGGTTCCATCTGTTCACAAATTGCCACACGGTATCCAGATTTGATAAGTCGGGCAATGTAGCTGTCAGCAGCGTGATATGGCACACCACACATGGGAATATCATTTTGCCGTGAAGTCAGAGCAATATCTAAAACTTTGGAAGCAATCTTTGCATCATCAAAGAACATCTCATAAAAATCGCCAAGCCTGAAAAACAGTATCTCATCTTTGTAATTTTGCTTAATCGCAAGATACTGTCGCATCATGGGAGTTAGTTCTTTATCATTGCCCATAGATATACTGCTTCCCATCCTGTTCAAATATTTCAATAATAAACCCGTTAATGCCTAACTCTTCAGCCAATTGTATTTTAATACTCATGCCTTCATCAAGTGAATTGAAATGGCCTGCATATATGTCAAAAAATTTTTCTTTCCTGACGATATGTACAGGCACCACATAATTAACAATCAATTTTTGTAATTCTTTTGCTTTTTGTAAATTATAAAAAGGCCCAATAGTAATGGTATAATATATGGTTTGTTTTTGTTGGGTTTCTTTTTCTTCCACATCAGGTTTAATATCAATAGCTTCACTCTGAGCAATAATCTTTTCATCAGGCACAAACGCAACAGTTTTAGGATTAAATTTCTTTACAAGTTGAGCATAATTATACGCCTTCACTGCTTCAGGTGATTTTGGGAATTGAGCCATCAAAAAATTATACGTTGACCAGGCTTCGTTGTACATTCTATTATATTCATAATATTGTCCCAATTGCAGTAAACAGGTGGGATATATAGCTGCTTCAGAATAGCCATGTATCAGTTCGGCAAGACCTTTAATGTATTGACGTGCATATCCGTACATCTGTCTGTCCATCTCTGCTTTTAAGAACAAACTGTATGCCAGCGTATTTAGCTGGCGTGAGTATTCAGGTATTTTTTCACAATCGTTGACCCCATCATCATAATGGTTGTGGTTATAATGAGCTATCGCCCGAAACTGTAAAAATATTGGGCGATAGTTACTGGCGCTACACTCTTTGATTGCCTGGTTGCAGACAGCAAGCAGGTTGCCCCAATCGCTTTTTATATAATAGAGCTGACATAGTGATAAAAATGCCACATCACGTTTTGCATAATAGCGATAGTTACTGATTATTATATGATACTCTGCAATGCTTCTATCTACTGTTGAAGCTCTGTCAGCCATTAGCATTCTGATATCAGGAATATAGTTACTGTTTGGATAAGTCTTGAAGTATTTATTTACAAGTTCCTGCTTGTTGCTACTGTTTAATTGATATGCTTTCTGAATTGCTTCAAAATCAGACTGTTCACCAGCTAACGTGATAGTGGTAAACAATACAACAATGCCTATTGTTTTAAGCGCTACGCTCACCATAGAGCGTTGAACCTTTTAATGATACGATAGTTACTGTGTATTTTTTCCCAATATCTTCTTTCCCACCTTTAATAATAACAGGATGATTATAAATGGTTTTACCCATAACTTCATTTTCCGATTTTTTACTGATCCGTTCTACAATCATATCGGTAGTAGTGTGTATGTGATTCATCAATCGTTTTTGGGAAATCTCACGCACAGTTTGTATTAACATATCAAGTCTTTCCTGCTTGACTATATCAGACACTGAATCAGCTAGTGTGAAAGCTTTTGTGCCTTCACGCGGCGAATACTTATAGGTAAACGCTTCATCAAACTGTATGGTACGTACAGCATCAATTGTGTCTTCAAAATCTTTTTGTGTTTCACCAGGAAAGCCCACAATAAGATCAGTAGATATGGAAGCCATAGGTAGTAGCTTATGTATTGCCTCTATTATTGCGTAATAGTGTTTCATGGTATACTGGCGGTTCATTGCCTGTAGTATGGTATCCGAGCCACTTTGCAAAGGAAGATGTATGCTACGAGCAATGACAGGATTATCTTGTATAACATGAAGTATTTCTATATTAAAATCTTTTGGGTGTGAAGTTAAAAAGTTTAATTTATATAATCCAGGCAACATGGCAATGTTTTCAAGCAGTGTATAAAATGGTACATCGCCTGAATCCTGACCATACTGGTTTACGTTTTGTCCTAACAATGTAATTTCAGTTATTCCGTTGTCAATGAGCAGTTTACAGTAATCAATAATCTGCTGTGAAGGGAAGGATATAAGCTTGCCCCGTACATAAGGGACAATGCAATATGCGCAATAATTTTCACATCCATGGGATATGGTAACCCACTTATGCCATGGCAATTCATCCTTATGAGCAACCAGTGAAGGATGAATTCGTGATGCAAAATCCTTTACATCCTGTGATGTGTACTCGCTAATACCTTGATTATGGATGAAACTTTTGATAATTGAACCAATTTTAGGTGAGTGGTAGGGACCTACAACTAAATCTACGCCGTAATTACTCCGCAATTCCCAGCTCAATCGTTGTGCCATGCAGCCGGCAACAATAATGATGGAGTTCTTATAGGTATTACGGGCTTCAACAATATGAGCCAGGGCTCTGTCCTCTGCATGTTTGCGGACTGCACAGGTGTTGAATATGATGATATCTCCATACGTTGTGCTTTTTACAAAACCTTCCTGTGCCAGTGAAACTTCCATTAATTCAGAATCGCTTTTATTCATCTGACAGCCAAAGGTTACTATGGTAAATGTTTTTAGTGTTTTCATAGTTTGCTTTCATTAAATTTTGCTATTACATTTTTAGCATATAGTTGTTGAATTGTATGTTCATTATAGCCAATAGATTGTAAAATTTCATCATTATTATAGCCAAGCGATACACCTGCTGAATGCGCAATATAGTTTTGCGATAAAAACTTAATTGGATTTCCAATCTGTTTAAATACAGAACCCTTACCATCCATAATTGAAACTATCATATCGCGTTCAGAAAGCGGGGGATTGTTTATAGCTTCTTCAAGTGTTCTTACTGGTTCAATACAAGCATCAACGTTTGAAAATACTGCAATCCAGTGTGATAAAGGTTGCGATGCAATAATAGCAGCAATCTTTTTTTTATGGAAATGAACAGCTTCAGGTGAAAAATCCATATTTTGCAGTATATCAGTATAGCCAATTGCCTGGCAAAAACTCTGGAAAAACTTTGGTTCAATGGGCCCTACTGACAAAAAGCGTCCATCGGATGTTGGATAGTAATCATATATTCCCCCACCATTGAGCATTTGCGTTTCAGGCTGTGGTAATGGTTCGCCTTCCAGGTATGCTGCTGTGGTAAATGCACTCATGGCAAATACGCCATCAGTAATAGAAATGTCTATATAATCTCCCTCACCAGTAGCCTGTCGTTTGATATATGCTGCTAATATACCAATTACCATATTCTTAGCACCACTGGCAATATCAGCAATCTGAATGCCGTGAAGGGAAGGGCCTGTAGTTTTCTTTCCTGAAAAGGAATCAACTCCAGATAGTGCCATGTAGTTGATATCGTGTCCCGCTCGCAATGCGTAACTTCCTGTTTGCCCATAACCTGACAATGAACAATATATTATAGAAGAGTTAATGGTTTTTAAATCATTATATCCAAAACCCAACTTTTCCAGAACTTTTGGCCTGAACTGCTCTATAATAATGTCATAGTCTTTTACAAGTGCGTATATAATATCTTTTGCTTCCGGTGATTTTAAATCAAGTGCTAAAGACTTTTTACCACGGTTAATATGCGCATAAACAGCTGAAATACCATTAACAATTGGTGGAAGCATCCTTAACATATCGGGATTGTTGGGATTTTCCACTTTGATTATATCAGCACCTAAATCAGCTAACATCATGGTACCATAAGGACCAGGTAGCAGGTATGTGAAATCTAATATTTTAAGATTTTTCAATGGATAATTCATATTTACCTCATGTTATACTACACTGTCAATGTCTATATGTATAAATAGATATTAGTCAAGTAAAAGTTTATGAGAATCTATCATCCCTTTATTGATATTTTTCAATTGGTTGATTTTCATATAATTTCTGGCTTTATAAACTATGTCTTTATCATGATTGTAATTGGTGAAAAAGCTTTAGTATGGCTTTCCAATGGTAAATTTGACGTTTTGAAAATTATATATCATTTTATTTGTAAAAATTTTTAGTATATTTTAATATAATTATTGTTTTTTATTTATACCTAGACTACATTATTTTTGGAATTTATTCAATTTTTTTATGGGGTAAATTAATGCAACCAAAACAGCTTATCAAACAGTTTCAGAAATATGGGAGTGCTGTTATCTTATTTAATGCATTACTATTTGTCATTATTATGAGCAGCTCATTCCCATTATTTAAAGATATCAGGCTGTTATTAGCATTTATTATTTTCTGGGTTATATCTTTTTCATCATTATTCACATATTACATGTGGATGGTTATTAGTATACTACGATTATTTGAAAGTGAAGACCCACAAAAGCATGAAAAGATCTTTAATAAATTTAAGACAGGTGCACAACAAACAATGTTGCTTAATATGGGGTATTTAATTATTGTATATATCCCTTTGTTTTTCTTAATGTATTTTAAATTTGGGTACAATAACTTATATTATCATTTTTATGTTTTCTTTATTTTAGTGTTTGTGTTCTTATTTATTGGGTTCAATTCTATGCAGGTATGGTATACCAGGACATATCCACTGGGACGTTTTGGGATACCAGTTGCAGTTCAAAGACTACGTAGTAAAATTATTAGCATAGTCATACCTATAACACTTTTAACATCTGTATTTCTTCTGGTATTATTTTATCGTATAGATAAATCAAATGTTGATTCATTACTAACAGCCAGAATAAATGATAGTTTTACTACAATTCAATTAGATACTAATGAAGCGTTTACTCAAAGCATACCAACTGTAATTAAAGAATATGGAGGCGTAATTCTTGTTTCTGAAGATAACATTGTTATTATGAGTAATAGAGATGAATTTTTATCATTACCCCTTACGCAAACAATTAAAAAAGGAAACCAGCCACAATTTTTATATAATGATACCATTCAATTTATTCAAAATATAAAAGCTACCAGGTATTCAAAAGTAGATGGTGTATTTGAAGGCAATCACGCTGTGTTATTTGGTTATACTATGCCTCAGAGCAATCGTATTATAATGGCTGCATTTGATGAAAAGATATTGTATAAAACTGTATACAGAAGTTTATTTTTGATAATACTTGGCATGATAGTACTTAATTTAATCGTCAGATATCTTATTAACCGACAGCTGATGAAACTTTCAAAAGCTATTGATATAGCTATGCCAGCCTTACAAAAGGCAACCAAAGGCGATCTGACAGGTGAAATTACATTAGTAAAATCACGTGATATAATGGAGGATTTTATACGAAGTTTTATTGGTTTCAGGGAAGTTATTATTGAATTTATACAGAAATCTAATGAACTCAGCGAAAAGGTACTTATTTCATCCGAAGCCTTAGCATTCTCAGGAAAATCAATAAAGGAAGAGGCTTCACAACAGGCACAAAATATTGAACAGGTTACTTCAATTATAGCCGAAGTATCCAGTTCCTTTTATACAATTGCATCCGATGCCAATAAGCAAAGTGATATCTTGAAAAATCTTGAAGATATTGTTAATAATCTTAATGCTGCAATGAATACATTAAATAACGATGCACAGCAGGTCATCGTAGCAATACGAGGAGTTGAAAAAAATGCTCATGATAGTGAAAATCTTGTTACCAGTACGGCAGAATCATCAAAGCATATAGCAAGTTTTTTTGAAAATATTATGAATGTTATAGGATTAATATCTGATATTGCGGAACAGGTTAACCTTTTGTCACTAAATGCGTCAATTGAAGCAGCAAGAGCTGGTGAACATGGAAGAGGATTTGCTGTGGTTGCAGAAGAAATCTCAAGACTTGCAGACAGAACTTCGCAAAACCTTAAGGAAATTTCAAAAATAATAAATGAAGGCAATAGTGCCATGAATAGCAACATGAGCATGATGGACACCATGCGAAAAGTATTGATGAATATCATGCAGGATATTGAACGCAGTGTAACATTAATAACAGGTTTTATTGAAACAATTAATCAAAGAGTTCAAGATTTTGCAAGGATTCATGAAGGCATTGCCAGTGCCAGCGAGTTTTCCAAAGGACTATCGCTTTCAATGGCTGAATTGAGCGATAATACCAAAAAGATAGTCCAATCCATTGAAAACGTTAATGCAGTTGCAGGCCAATTTGTGGCATTATCTGAAAACCTTACAAACACTTCATCAGAACTTGAATCTATGGCAGCAGAACTTAAAAAAGTTATTGAGCGTTTTAAGATATGATGAAACGAACACTTACGCCATTATTAGCATAAAGTGCACAATTTATTTATTCCAAACCTGCTTTTTTAAATACATAATCAATATTATGCAAAAAATTTTCCAGTTTGAATATTTCTTCTATTTCATCATGTGAAAGTTTTGCAGTTATTCTTTCATCATTCAGCGATAGTTCCTTTAAAGAGCCCCCTGCATTCCATACTTTCATTGCATTATCCTGTACTATCTGGTAAGCTACTTCACGAGTATAACCTTTTTCTACCAGTTTAAGTAACAATCCCTGTGAATAAAACAATCCACCAGTTTTTTCAATGGTTTTCATCATGGCATCAGGATATACATGAAGATTTTCAAGTATAAACATCATCTTTGTAAGCAGATAATCAAGTGCAATAGTGCTATCGGGCAATATTACACGCTCCGCTGATGAATGTGATATATCACGTTCATGCCACAATGTCATGTTATCCAGTGCTACCATAAGGTTTGCCTTTATGACCCGTGATAGCCCTGACACCCGCTCACACAAGATGGGATTTCGTTTATGAGGCATTGCCGAGGAGCCTTTCTGACCTTTTTGAAAAGGTTCTTCAACTTCACGTACTTCCGTCCGTTGAAGGTGGCGTATTTCAGTTGCCAATTTATCCAGTGTTCCTGCGCAAATAGCTACAGCTGACATGTAGTGTGCATGTCTATCTCTTTGTATAATTTGTGTTGATATTGGATCAGGTTTAAGCCCCAATTTTTTACATACTATCTCTTCAACACGCGGATCAATATTGCTGAACGTGCCAACAGCACCTGAAAGCTTTCCATACGATATTTCATCAATTGCATCCTGCATTCTTTTGCGGTTACGTAAAAATTCATGATAATACAATGCCATCTTAGTGCCAAATGTCGTTGGTTCTGCGTGAACGCCATGGGAGCGCCCCATACATGGAGTATGTTTGTATTTGACTGCTAATTTTTTCAGTACTTGAAGAAGCTGGTCAATATCATGAAGTATAATTTCACCAGCCTGTTTCATTTGAATTGATAGTGCAGTGTCAACAATATCACTTGATGTGAGACCATAATGAATGTATCTGCTTGATGGTCCAACATATTCTGCAACGCAGGTTAAAAATGCTATCACATCATGGTGCACCTGATTTTCTATCTCTTCAATGCGGGTAACATTAAAGTTTGCTTTTTCTTTTATTATTGCCAAATCCTGCTGTGGTATAACTCCTAACTGTGCATTTGCTTCGCAGGCAGCTATCTCAATATCAAGCCATATTTTAAATTTATTTTCCAGTGACCATATATTAGCAATTTCTTTCCGTGAATACCTATCAATCATATAAACCTCTTACTACACCTTATAATTCATAATAAATTAAAGAAAAAGTAAATTTTCCTTCAATAAGGAAAATAATCAAGTAAAAAAAAGATAATTTGGGATAGTTAGTAAATTACTGCTTGACGGATAGGATAACAATATAGCATCAATGTATAACAATACAAATTTTTAATCAGGGTATATCATGGAATATCTTAATCAAATACGTGATTTTGTGTGGGGAGCCCCACTGATCATTTTGCTGCTGGGAACTGGAATATATCTTACCATATTGCTTAAAGGATTACAATTCAGGACGCTGTTTTCTTCATTATACCTGGCATTAATTAAACGAAAAGAGTACGGTGCACATCCTGGTGATATTTCACATTTTCAGGCTTTAATGACAGCACTGGCTGCCACTGTGGGCACTGGAAACATTGCAGGAGTTGCATCAGCTATTGCTATTGGTGGGCCTGGTGCAATGTTCTGGATGTGGCTTACCGGGTTATTTGGAATGGCCACAAAGTACAGTGAAGCTGTTTTGGCAGTCAAATATCGTGAAGTTGATGGACTGGGAACCATGTCCGGCGGGCCAATGTATTACATAGAAAAAGGGTTAAAAAATAACTGGCTTGCCATGATTTTTGCAATATTTGCTGCATGTGCTGCATTTGGCACAGGTAACATGATACAATCAAACTCAGTTGCTGAAGCCATGAAAGCAACGTTTAACATTGACCACTGGATTACCGGGATTGCTCTTTTTATTTTAACTTTTCTTGTTATTATGGGTGGCATCAAAAGTATCGCACGGGCAGCTTCGGCAATAGTTCCTGTGATGATTTTATTTTACATAATTGCTGGAACAATAATATTAATTATTTATCGATCAAATA
>JBFLZD010000027.1 GCA_040756435.1 Spirochaetota bacterium
CTACACCATACAGTGGAAGTGGGACAATTTTGGCAGGGTGCGCAGTATATGGTATAGCAATGGCTTTAGTGTGCATTATGCTTATGACGCGGGAGGCCAGGTAAGAGGTGTGGTGGGCTACGCAGGTGACTATCGCACCGAGTATGTAAAAAACATAGAGTATGACCAGTATGGCAGCCGCACGAAAGTGGAATACGGCAATGGCGTGGTAACACAGTACCAATATGATGCAACGATGCACCGGCTTGTGAAGCTTGTCACACAACAGGGCGATAGTACCTTGCAAAACATAGCGTATGCGTATGACAGGGTAGGAAATATATTGACAAGAAGTGAAAACGGTGTTGTGATGAGTAACAACATTGTAAAAAGCATACGGCATAGTTATAGCTATGATAGTTTGTATCGACTGACCGAGGCAGAGGGTAGCATAGAAGAGAGTGGGAACACGGTGAACAGTTACCGTAATGAATTTACCTATAGCAGTATAGGCAATATTATGAAGAAGCTCCAGGTGGTAAAGGTTAAGGGGCAGGATGATGCAGGCCTAACGTATAACTACAGTTATAGCTATGAGTCAAACAAGCCGCATGCGGTAACTAATATCAATGACAACCTAACGTATCGGTATGATGCCAATGGGAATATGATAGCGGTATACGATACGGCAAAGGATTACAACAGGGTGCTCTACTGGGATGACGATAATAGGCTCACAAAGACAGTGGACACTACAGCGGGCAAAGGGGTAACAACCACGTATAATTACGATGCCAAAGGTATGCGTATACTCAAGGATGGCCCGTATGGGAAATCGATTTATGTGGATACAGGCTTTATTGCTTCGACAGGTGGGCACTAGGCTCAGCCTTAGTGCTCAGCAACCATGCTTCGACAGGTTCAGAAACCCGAAGTCATTGTGCTCACTAACTAGATATTATAGATGGCCCCTGAGTGCTTCGATAAATCTAGCAACCTTCTATCGAAGAAGGATAACTTGTCTTAGATTGAAGTACTCAACAAAGGTTTTAGAATAGTAAGCTGTTGAAGGATTATTGAGTATAGAAATCAAAAGGTATTTTACTTTGGAACTATCTTTTGTTGCAGCCTGGATAAAAGAAAGTGCATATTATAATATGTGGTTATGGAAAATTTAACACTATTCAATATACAAGTATTGTTGAATGTACAGTAAACCCTAATTATAAATTAGTTCATATGCACAAAATTAAAAAACATCAGATGTACAGTTAGACTATACAATCTTTAATCTTTGCAATGTTTCTTTAGTAGGTATACCGTTTTTATCCCATCCACGTAATCCATAGTACTCATCAAGCATTTTTTGTAGATCTTCAGTTGTACACATCCACCCTTTTGATGGTCCATCAGGGATGGGTTCGTTCATTACACGGTAGGGCAACACATCAATTTTTCTATCAATTCCACGAGACACATTGATGAGTCGCTCTATTGTATAAATACGTTCACCAATTTCTACTAATTCCTGTTTTGTTATATTCCATCCAGTAACGTATGATAGTGCTTCAGCTAAAGTTTCATTAATCTGTGAGCCAAAACTACGTTCATGGATAAATCGGCATAATACTAAAGAATCACCAACAGCAGTATTGTTTTGTGAGTTAAAAGAATACTCAGGCTGATGAGTAAATCCAGGATCTACTTCTGGATCATTGGGATAATAAGTTGGGCGTGTATCATGATGACTACCACCTCGTGTTGCTGTTGCATATCCCAGACTCATCTGACGTAGTCCTCGTGCAGAGTGTCCTGCTATTTCTAATCCTTTTACTTCATAAAGATAATTTTGTGATTCTCTACCTATGTATTCAGATAATCGTTTGGAACCCATTGCCAGTAATTTACCTAAAAGACCTTTTTGATATGCAGCACATTCACCAATTTCTGTTAAATGATTCCATTTTCCAAAATGCAAAGGAATTTCTAAGTCTGAATTTTTTATAAGTCCTTTTTCTACACACTCAGTTAGAAATGCAAGAGTAACACCAAAACTTATGGTATCCATTCCCATTTCATCACAAACTGTATTAGCATTGTAAATAGAAACAACATCACTGTTTTCCAGCATAGAGCCTATTGAGTAAATAGTTTCATATTCGGGCATTTTAACATGAGAACCAGTATAGGTACCATAGGGGACATCAACAAGTTTGCCGCATGCTATGGGGCAGCCGTGGCAGGCAATATTTTTTTTCTTATGATGGTCTTTGATGTATTCACCACTTATCACATAAGCCTTATCAAATTGTTCTTTCTGGTTATTTCGAGTACATAATTTTCCCCTGCTATTGATCATCTGTACCAGTACTGGTGTACCAAATTCGGTTAAATGTTTGGCACGTTCTTTCATTCCCGGATAAAGTTGATTGAGACAATTTTTTAGTTTATCTATATCAAAGATTTCAAGCTTTTTGTCACCGGAAACTACTATACCTTTACATAATTTTGCTCCCAAAACTGTACCTATACCACCGCGACCAGCAGCACTCACTCGAGTTCCACTGCATATTACAGATGCATATCGTACAAGATTTTCACCTGCAGGGCCAATTAATGCTGATTCAATCCTTTTCTTGTTTTCTTTTGATAATAGTAAATAAGCCTCAGAAACTGTTTTGCCCCATATTGAAGTCGCATCCTTTATAGTCACTATCTCATTATCAATATGAATATATACCGGTGAAGATGCTTTTCCCTTTATAACTATTGCATCAAAGCCTGTTCGCTTAAACATTGCTGCAAAATTTCCGCCAAAGTTTGAATCACAAAATATGTTGGTTAATGGGGAAATGCTGGCACAATGCCCACGGCTTCCACCCCATACATGGCCACCAGTAAACGGACCTGTTGCAAAGACTACTGCATTATCTTCAGATAAAGGATTTGTGTCTGGTTTTACTGTATCATACAGTATTTTTGCCGCAAAACCATTGCCACCTAAATAAAGCCTTGCAAAATCTTCGTTAAAATTTTTAATATTTATACTTGTAGTGGTTAAGTTAACTTCTAATATTTTGCCATGATATCCAAACATTACATGTTCCCTCAATAATATAATTTATATTAAATGCATTTTTTAGCTCTTTATTTTATTGATAGTATCTGATAATTTTTGTATCATTGGTCCATCTTTGCGCCATACATAACAGGTATCAATTAAATAATGGCTCATTGATCCCTGATTGGCAAATTCTTTTGTAACAGGTTTTTGTGCTTTATGTGCCCAGAAACCCTGAACAGCAGCTGGTGCCATAGCTAAAATACAATTTGCAACGTGTGTGCATCCACTGGTTCCACCAATAATATCCTTCACAGCTTTTGTAAATCCCCTGGTAATGGATAAGCCATTCAGTTTGTGTATGTTTTTATTTGCATCAATGCACTCTACCCGTGGATAATGTATCATTTCCACATGAATATCACTTATAGTCAAAGAATTTCCACTAACCTTCATTGTAATCTTCATATTATGGAGAATGCCTGGATCTTTTTTTTCACCAGTAACCAGATAATAAGGGCATAAACGGGTATCCTTTATCTCGCCTTCTACAATAACCGAATCCTGTTCATCTTCATAACACATAATATCAATAGTTCGTGAAAATACTTTTTTATTTTTCATAATAAACCTCTTAATAATAATTATTGATAAAAAAGTATTAATAACATATTTTGCAATGAATTTTTTATTAAATGAAAAATAATTTAAAACCACTAATTATTCCTAAATGTGGAAATTTGAACAAAATATAAAATAGTGTACACCCCCGCCGACTTCGGCGGCGGTCGTGTACACTATATTCATTATGAAATTTTTTAAGGAATTATTGCTGATTTACAACAATAAGAATTCAATACAATTATATTTAGCATTTAGAAGCAGATATCCATGGACATTGCCGAGTATATATAATTTCATGTTCTGTTTATAAATTCATTTGTTAGGATGGATAGTACTGTAAACATAATAAAAAACATTAACCGTATGTTATAATAGATCTTAACTATAAATAAATTATTACACCATTGATAAAAAATGCATTTATTATTAAAATTGGTATTTATATTTATAGAAAATACAGTAAGTTTAAAGACATAGTGTCTATAAAAAAATTTCTAAATATAAAAGTATATAATGTTATTAATATTCAATAATATTAAAAATGTGTTATATATAAATAAATTGTTGACATTGTTATCATATATTGCTTGAATTATATCAACGTATTAAATAAAAAATTCACTTCTATGATCCATCGTTTCTGGTTTTTTAAATTAAAAAAATCGCAGGAGGTTTGCAATGGAAAAAGTTTGGTTAAAATCCTATGCGCCAGGGGTACCTCATTCAATCAAATACGATGAGATAACCGTTGTGCATGGATTTGAAAGGTCAGCAAAAGAATATCCAAATAAGAATGCGCTGATCTTTCTTGATGCTAAGATCAGTTTTAAGAAGATGCAGTCAATGGTTAACAAAATAGCAAATGCATTGATTGATATGGGGGTAAAGCCTGGGGATAAGGTTGCAATGTTAATGCCAAATATGCCACAGATAGTTATTGGATCATATGCTGCATGGAAAGTTGGTGCAGTTGTGGTAATGAATAATCCATTATATACTGATCATGAGTTGGAATACCAATTAAACAATTCAGAATCAACTGTTTTAATAACACTAGATTTGTTAGGCCCACGCATGATTGCATTACGCCCAAAAACGCCGGTTAAAAAAATTATAATTGCTCATATCCGTGACCATTTAGGATTTCCCAAAAAACAACTTTTACCAATAGTGGCAAAAGATAAACATAAAGATATACCACCTACTCAGGATGTATATGAATGGACTGATTTATTAAAAAAATATCCTGATAATGATCCGGGTACCATGGCAAAATTCAATGATCTGGCCAATTTACAGTACACAGGTGGAACGACTGGTGTAAGTAAAGGTGTAATGCTTACACACAAAAATTTATCATGCAATTTACAGCAAATAAATGCATGGTTTCCTGGATTTAAACGCGGTGAGTTAACAAGCTTAGGTATTTTACCGTATTTCCATTCATTTGGACTAACCACGGTAATGAACCTTTGTCTCTGGCAGGGGTGGACACAGGTGTTGATACCTCGGCCTGAACCTGGTGCCATCCTTGAAGCTATAGTAAAATATAAAGTGAATTTCTTCCCTGCTGTTCCCACAATGTATGTTGGATTATTAAATCATCCAAAAATCAAAGATACGGATATATCAAGTATTCGGGGTTGCTTTTCAGGTGCAGCACCATTGCCTGTTGATGTTATAAAAGAATTTGAAGCAAAAACAGGCGCCCAGATTTGCGAAGGCTATGGATTGTCTGAAACTTCGCCTGTTGCAACAATAAATCCGTATGGTGGGAAAACAATACAGGGTTCTATTGGATTGCCAGTTCCTGATACAGAAATAAAGATTGTTGATCTGGAAGAAGGAACAAAAGAAATGCCATTGGGACAGGAAGGTGAAGTATGTATCAGGGGGCCTCAGGTTATGAGTGGTTATTACAAGATGCCTGATGAAACAGCAAAAACACTTCGCGATGGATGGTTATATACAGGTGACATTGGTAAAATGGACGAAAACGGCTATTTCTATATTGTTGATAGGAAGAAAGATATGATTATTGCAGGTGGATATAACATCTACCCACGTGATATAGATGAAGTGCTCTTTGAACATCCAAAAATTATGGAAGCATGTGCAATAGGAGTTCCTGATAAATATCGTGGTGAAACCGTCAAAGCGTTTGTGGTATTGAAGCCTGGTGAAACAATGACTGAACAGGAAGTAATAGACTATTGTAAAACAAAATTAGCTGCTTACAAAGTTCCAAAGATGGTAGAATTTATTGATAGTTTGCCAAAGAGCAATGTAGGGAAAATATTACGTAAAGAACTCAGGAAGATGGAACTTGAAAAAATGCAGAAAGAACAGGCTGGATAGAAAATAGAGTATTATTATAAAAGTTTGATAAGGCGCACATACAGTGCGTCTTATCTTTTTATCAGGATAATAGTATGCATTATATTGGTATAGATCCATCATGGAGTGGCAAAAATAATACAGCAGTTGTTGTGTGTGATAATACGTTACAGGTCATTGAAAATTGTTATACAAATGATATTAAAAAATTAATTTTGGCGATAGTTCCTTTTAAAGATGCAATTATAGGTATTGATGCACCTCTTATTATTAGAAATCAAACAGGACATCGCAAACATGAAAATGAATTTTTAAAAGTATTTTCCCGATTTGGGCTTGGACTGCATGCAGTAAATAAAAAACGGTATCCATATTTTTTTCCCGAAGTGTTATACCGGGAATTGAGTGCTCTGGGCTATAGTTTTAATAAGAACAACATTTATGAAGTATATCCTCATGCAACAATTATGATATGTTTTAATAATATGAAACTTTTACAGTATAAATCGAAATATGGTGTTACAGTGCGCAGAAAGAATATGGAAAAATTATATAATTATATAAAAGGCGTTATTACATGTGATGATTTATTTACAGGAACTATCGCACAAGCTAAAGGTAAACAATTAAAAACATATGAAGATTATCTTGATGCGCTAGTGTGTGCATATACAATATACCACTGCATGCATAAAGGTTGTTATTCATTTGGAGATGCTGAAAATGGCATTTTGATAGTGCCTTTTCCTGAATGAAGAAAGGTTGCTTCATAAATAATTTAATAAAAAAATCCTTGCATTTATTATAATGTGATGGTATTTACAATGAACTTTCGTATTTCAGAGAGTATTTACAGTGTGGGGGATATGTATGGCAGAACAAAAATTTGCTAAAAGTGAAATATTTGCAATACTCCTTATTGCATTGATGAATCTATTTTTATTTGCTGATCAGAATCTGATGGCACCTAATCTGACACAGATTGCCCATGACTTTGGATTTAATGATGTTCAGCGAGATGTCATGTTAGGCGGGCGAATATCATTTGTATTCTGGGTGCTGGGTGGGCTTGTGACTCTTGCCATTGGTTATCTTACTGATAAAATATCACGTCGTAATCTTTTTTTATTTGTTATTCTTGTTGGTGAAATTCCCTGTTTGCTTACTGGCTATGCTCAAAATTATGATCAGCTATTCTGGCTGAGGGCATTAACAGGAATAGGAATTGGGGGAGCTCTTCCTTTAACATTTTCACTGATTGGTGATTATTTTTCACATAAAAACAGGGCGGCTGCTGCAGCATGGATTGGATTGGCACAGGGTTTAGGAATTGCAGTTGGGCAGCTTATGGCGGGTTTTATTGGGCCTGTATATGGATGGAGGTTGCCATTTATACTGGTTGCTATACCTAATTTTTTACTGGCAATTATTTTCTTGCTGTTTGTAAAAGAACCACAGCGTGGTAAGACAGAAGAAAGTCTTAAGGAATTGATTGAAGAAGGAATTGCATATACTGGACGCATTAACTGGAAAGAATATAAAAATTTATTTAAGATTAAAACCAATATTCTTGTCTTTTTACAGGGTATACCGGGCACTGTTCCATGGGGTGTATTCTTTATATTTTTAAATGATTTTTATTCGCAGGATAAAGGATATTCTGTCCAGATGGCTACACTCATTGTTATGACAGTTGGTGCTGCTGCAATTATTGGTGCATTTGTTGGTGGCCTTGTTGGGAATAAACTGTATAATAT
The DNA here is from genome assembly GCA_040756435.1 of Spirochaetota bacterium. Taxonomy (NCBI): domain Bacteria; kingdom Pseudomonadati; phylum Spirochaetota; species Spirochaetota bacterium. Next base: position 7,759 of record JBFLZD010000027.1, read on the forward strand.
TAAACCAAAATATTTACCAATGCTTTGTGGAACCTCTACACTTGTGGGTATAATTCCCATGGCATTATTGCTTAATTATACTCCACAAATAATCGTTCCAGAACCTGATCCAACCTGGCCTCTTATATTTGGGTTTGTAACTGGCTTTACAGTTACCATAACAGGACCAAATGTTAGAGCAATCTTGCTCAATGTTAATACTCCTGAAACACGTGGTTCAATATTTTCACTTTATAATCTTACTGATGATCTTGGTAAGGGATTTGGACCGGTTATCATAAGTGCACTCATTGTATGGTTTGGAAGGATTATGGCATTTAATGTTGCAAATCTTTTCTGGCTTGTGTGTGGATTATTATTACTGGTAATGATATGGACATTCCCGGAAGATGAAGCTAAACTCAATGCAATATTAAAAGAACGCGCTGAACAGATGAAAAAAAATTGATAATAACAAAAATAATGGAGTAATCCATGAATAGAAAGTTTTTAATAGCACTGATTGTTTTCATGGTTTTATATGTATTGGTATATTCAGTGGGTAATTTTTATATTGATTATCGCTGGTTTTCAATGTATAACCATCTGGATATATTCTGGATTCTCTTCTTTTCAAAGTTTAACGTACAGACGTTATTTTGGGGTTTGTTCATAGGATTATTCATACTTAATTTTATTCTTATAAGGATTTTGGGGGGCAAAGGTAGAATATTCACAAAAAACATTCTGGATAGAATTCGAATCCCAGGATTTGGAACAACCCGCAACCTGTTGTTTGTTTTATTAGCTGCAGGTGTAATAGTTTTAGGTTTTTTTATGGGTTTATGGGCTTCAGCTTACTGGAAAGAATATTTAATGTATAAAAATGCAGTTTCATTTACTGGCTTCCCAAACGATCCCCTGTTTAATAAAGACATAGGATTTTATGTATTCACTCTTCCATTCTATAAATTCATGTTTCGGTGGTCATTGGTTTCACTTTCGATAATAACTATATTCTCTTTTTTCTTTCATATATTGAATAATGGGATTTTTTCGCAAGATGGCAAGCTGGAATTTTCCCGTTTTGCACGTGCGCATCTGTCTACACTTATGGGTTTAATTGTGTTACTCATTGCAACCGGGTACCGGTTACTTTCATATGATTTATTGTTTAATAACAGGGCAAAGTTTTTTGGTGCAGGTTATACTGATGTTCATGCAAAATTGCTAGCTTATGACATATGCATAGTAATATCAGTAATTGCTGCTATTTTGCTTTTTGCCAATATAATTACACGCAGCTTTAAATTGCCAGTGATTATTTTAATAACCTTATTGCCAGTTTATTTTATATTTGGGACAATCTTTCCTGCATTGCAGCAACGCTTCATTGTTGATCCAAATGAATTGGAAAAAGAATCTCCATACATTAAATATAATATTGAATTCACACGGTTAGCTTTTGGGCTCAATGCAATCAAAGAGATGCCCTTTGAAAATGCGCCTACGTTGACATTGCGTGATTTAGAAATGAACAAGGATGTGGTTAATAATATACGTCTTTGGGACTGGCGCCCTTTAAAACAAACATATAAGCAATTACAGGGTTTAAAACCTTATTATGATTTTATTGATGTTGATATAGTACGGTATTCTGTAAACAATCAGAAAGTTGCACTTAATATATCGGCGCGGGAATTGGATAACAGTAAATTAACCGTTTCAAAAAATTCATGGTTGAACAATCATTTGATTTTTACTCATGGTTATGGTATTGTTGCCAGCAGAGTAGATAGAATTACACCTGAAGGGCTTCCGGAACTTGTACTGTATGATATCCCTCCAAAATACAAAATACAGATACCCGTTGAAGTACCACAAATATATTATGGTGAACATAATAATGCATACATTATTACTAATACACGAGTAACTCCTGGTGAATTTGATTATCCGTATGGTGATGAAAACAAATATACACTGTATACTGGAACAGGAGGTGATGTACTTGATTCGGTTATAAAACGAGCTATGTATGCAATAGCCTTTGGTGACTTTAATATTTTAATTTCTAATGTGATAACCAGTACAAGCAGAATCCATTTCCGAAGAAATATAACCGAAATGATAAAAGCCATCACTCCATTTTTATATTATGATTCTGACCCATACGTTGTAGTTGCGGGAGGTAAAATATACTGGATTATTGATGGATATACATCTTCAAATGCATTTCCGTATTCATCACCAGTGCAATTGGAACATGGTGAATCAATAAATTATATCCGAAATGCAGTGAAAATTGTTATTGATGCATACAATGGCAGCATTACATATTATATCTCTGATCCAAATGATCCTGTAATTAATGCATATTCCAAAATTTTTAAAAATTTATTTCTTCCTATTGATAAAATGCCTTCAGAATTACAGGTACACCTGCGTTATCCTGAAGGCTTATTTAATCTTCAGGCACAGCAACTGTTGCGGTATCACATGACAAATATAAATGTTTTTTATAATAATGAGGATTTATGGGATATTCCACTGCAGATATATGAAAACGAAAAAGAGTATATGCATAGTTACTATCTTGTAACCGCTTTGCCTGGTGAAAAAACAACTGAATTTCTTTTAATATTGCCTTTTACACCCGCCAAGAAAGACAATATGATAGGATTTCTGGTTGCCCGCTGTGATATGCCTTCTTATGGACAATTATTATTATACACATTGCCCAAGGATAAACTTAACTTTGGGCCTATGCAGATTGAAGCCCGAATAAATCAGGATGCAGAAATTTCAAAACAGCTAACATTGTGGAGTCAACGTGGTTCACGGGTAATACGTGGGAACATGTTAGTACTGCCAGTTAAGGATTCAATTCTTTTTATTGAACCATTATACCTTAAAGCCGAAACAAGTGAAATGCCGGAATTAAAAAGAGTTATTGTTTCATATAGAGATAAAATTGTTATGGAAGAAAATCTTTCAATGGCACTTTCACGACTATTTACCGAAGGAGGTGGAATAAGTTTTGATTATTCTACGGATTACGGGTTAAAAGATCTCATTAATAAGGCTTATATGCATTTTATTCAGGCTGAGGAATATCAACGTCAGGGTAACTGGGCAAAATATGGGGAAGAGTTAAAACAATTGAAGGACACACTGACAGCTTTACGGAATAGCAAGTAATATTCATTTCAGATAAAGGGAGTTTTTCATGAAAAAAATTATACTATCAATTGTAGTGATTTTGTTAGTTATACTTATTGGATTTGTAACATATGTTGCAAATAAGACAGTACGTGTAAATGAAACTGATATACCTGGATTTACGCCAATCAAAAATGATGCATTGGCAGATAAATATTGCCCATATATTATTTCAAATTCTGAATATGAATATCCATACGCTGTATATTACCGCGCAAGTGTAGATGATAAAGGAAATACATATATTGCATATCATTATTTCTGGGAACGAGAAGTTAATAATACCAGAGGATTTATACCATGGTTAAGCCGAAACATTTACACAGGAGGGTTAAAACTGCAAAAAATTATGTTTGGCAAACATGATATTGAAGTTATTGGTCTTGTTATTAATAAAAAAAATATCATTACAAAAGTTATTTATGAAAGTCCTGAAAATTATAATCCCAATGTTTTTTCCGTTAAGCATAAAACGAATGAAATAACGCAAAATATAATTTTGCCATTGCGGTTTAAAGTTGTATCCTGGAACCATTTGTTTCAGCATGTTGATGATAAATATACGTTAAAAAAAGGCGAGGTTGAGTTATTTATTAAGCCAAAATATTTTACTCAGGATTTGTGGGATGAATTCACAATGTTTAAAAAGGAAGAAACAGCATTAAAACAAAATAGAGCCCATTACCCATGGGAAAGAGAATTTATACATTAATAACAATTATGCGAATAGGGAAATTTTACCCGGTAAAATCAAATAAAATACTTCACATCCATGATTATATTGAAGTAATTGTTTATAATAACAATGGAAATGATATAGTTTTACAATGTGAAATAGAAGATGTGGTGCAGAATGGCTTATCGTATGTGTATAAGATTTTTGTGCCAAATCCATATAAGCCTAAACTATGATTAATTATAGTATTATTACTGTCCAATCTACAGTGGGCAGTTTGGGGTCGTCTCAAAACCAACCGTGGGGCTTGCAATGACGTGAGTGTAATGTAATTGTGAGCTTAGCACCAGTGCTGAGCTTGTCGAAGCAAAGCAATCTTAATACCGTAGAAGATGAAATTGCCACGCGCTTGCTGCGCTCGCAACTATGGGATTGCTTCGTCACTTCGTTCCTCGCAATGACGCAGGTGCAAAGTAATTGCAATGAGGTGTCTTTTGGGATATCCTCATTATCGCAACTTATATCCATGCTTTTCTACAAATGCAACGACCTTCTTCTGAAGATTGTCAATTTCTTCCGGGGTTAATGTGTGGTCTTTGGCTCTGAATGTTATTCTGAATGAAACAGATTTTTTACCCTGTGGTATTGGTGGTTGATTGTATACTGAAATAACTTCAATATCAGCAATATGTTCCCTGTCAGCTTTATAGAGCATATCCACCAGTGTAGCAGCATATTCCTTTTCATCAGTTAATATGGAAATATCAAAAGGTACATCAGGAAATTTTGGTAGTTCTTTAAACACTATATCCTGCTGTGGCAAAGATAACAGCAGATCAACATCAATATCAAAAAGTGCAACCTGTCCTTTAATTTCAAATTCATTGGCAATTTTAGGATGAAGTTCACATACCAGTGCAACAGGCTTGTTATGAATTAAAAGTTCCAGTGAACGTGCTGGATGTGCATATGGTGGCAGATTATCGCTTTTTGGCTTCAAAGTGTAATTAGTACGTAATGTTTTTTCAAAAATGCCAATGCAGCAGGCTTTGGCATCGTAAAAAACAGGATGAACAGGTTTTTTTGAATATATAACTCCAGTAACTCTGGTATTTTCAGTAGCTAAATCTTTTGATAGTCTATTTTCTTTAAGGTAAATTCTTCCCAATTCAAAAATTTTGAAATCGTCAAAGAAGCGCTGGTTAGTTGTTATATTTACAATTAAATTTGGAATAAGGCTTCTTCGTAAACGGTCCTGTTCTTTTGACAGTGGATTTTTCAATTGCAATTCTTTGTTTTCATTTAATTGTAATTTATTAAGCAATGCTTCGCCAACAAATGAATAATTGCTAACTTCAGTCATATGGAAATCATTGACCAAAATTGATTTAATTTCCCTTTCAAACGTTCGTTTACTGTTGCGTGAAGGTGGAGCACAGGGCACAAAAGGTGGTTGTTCAGGGATATTATCAAATCCATATATTCTGCCAATTTCTTCAACTATATCATCAGGTATTGAAATATCCTTTGTTGCACGATAACTGGGGACATCGATAATCAAACTGTTGTTATTTTTGGTTACCTTAAAATCTAAGGATGTAAGAATAGATACTATTGTGTTGTCATCAATTGAATGGCCTAATTTTCTTCGGATAAAATCTGTAGTAGTTGAAATACTGACTGGTTTTGCAGGCATGGGATAGGTGTCAATAATTGGTGTTACTGCTTCAGCTTCAGGACAAAGCATCTTTATCAGTTCATAGCACCTGATAATTGCAGCAGGGCAAAGTTCAGGATCCAGTGATTTTTCAAAACGGATAGCTGCTTCTGTACGCAGATTGTATCTGTTTGCAGTACGGCGTATATAAACGGGATTAAAATTTGCAGCTTCAAGAACAATTGAAGTTGTGTTGTCTTCAATTTCACTGTTGCCACCACCCATAACACCAGCCAGTGCGATAGCACCACCACTATCGGCTATTACAACATCCTCAGATGTCAATACATGTTCCTGGCCATCCAGTGTGGTTAAATGCTCGCCATCTTCTGCAAACCGCACGATAATTTCATTGCCACGCAGCTTTGTACGGTCAAATGCGTGCATTGGCTCACCCAATTCAGCCATAACATAATTGGTGATATCCACAATGTTGTTTATGGGACGCATGCCGATTGCTTCAACCCGAGCTTTAAGCCAGTCAGGTGATTCCTTTATGGTAATGTTATTTACCATTAATCCGCAATAACGTGGCGCGCCTTCAGGATTTTTAATAGTAACTTTTAGTGTTTCTTTAGATTTAAAATCTTTTGCAAGATCAAAATTTACAGGGTATTTAAAAGGCTTTTTAAATAATGCAGCTATTTCACGTGCAAAACCTGTATGGCTCCATAAATCTGGCCTGTGGGTAATTGATTTATTGTCTATCTCTAAACGAACATCTATAAGGTTTGGGTACAGTTGTGCTAAGGTAATGCCAATGGGAGTATTTTCTGGAAATATCATTATACCTGAGTGGTCATCAGATATTCCCAGTTCACGCTCCGAACACAGCATTCCTTCGGATTCAACACCTCTGAGTTTTGCTTTTGTAACGGTGAAGGTGTCAGTAAATTTAGTACCAACCGGTGCAAGCGCTACAATATCACCAGCTTTGTGATTTGGTGCACCGCATACAACCTGTAACACACTATTGCCGGTATCCACTTTGCATACGGTAAGTTTATCAGCATTGGGATGTTTGTTAACTTCTAAAATTTTTGCAGTATAAATATTTTTTAAAAGCTCATGAGAATATTCAATAGAATCAATTTCAGCAGTTGACATGGTAAGCCGATTGGCAATATCAGCCACTGGAATGTCTTTAATATCAACCATATCCTGAATAATATTTAATGAAATCCACATAATAATAACTCCAAAAAAGACTTAAAATTGATAGAGGAAACGAACATCGCCGCTTAAGAAATGGCGAATGTCATTAATACCATAGCGCATCATAACAAGCCTGTTTAAACCCAAACCAAACGCAAAGCCAGACCACTTATCCGGGTCAATATTCCCATACTTGAGTACATTAGGATGAACCAGCCCACAGGGCAATAGCTCAACCCACCCGGAATATTTACATACACTACAACCCTTGCCACCACATATTAAACAGTGAATATCTAACTCAAATCCAGGTTCAACAAAGGGGAAATATCCAGGGCGCAAGCGTATGGTTGTTTCTTTGTGGAAGATTTCTTTTAGCAATGTTTTCATAAAATAGATAAGATGGGCCACAGAGATATCCTTATCCACCATCATGCCCTCAACCTGGTAAAATGTATTTTCATGTGAGGCATCAATACTTTCATAGCGGAAGACCCTGCCAGGGCCAATAACTCTAAATGGTGGTTTAAGCCTCTCCATGCCTCTTATCTGAATTGCTGATGTATGTGTCCTGAGCAGATTGCCATCTTCAGTCCAGAATGTATCCTGCATATCGCGGGCAGGGTGGTATGGCGGGATATTGAGTGCTTCAAAGTTATAGTAATCAGTTTCTACCTCAGGGCCATCAAGAATTTCAAAACCCATAGAGGTGAATATGTCCTCAATTTCATATTGTATTTGCGAAATAGGATGCAGGTGACCTCTTTCATACTGTTGTAATGTGCCGGGCAGTGTAAGCGTAACATCCAACCAGTCTTCCATGATAAGTTTGTTTATTTGCTGTTGGGTTAATACAGTTTTACGATTTTCCAGTGTGGATTCAATTTTTTCTTTCAGTTCGTTGGATAATTTGCCTATCTCAACACGCTCTTCCTGTGGCAATGTGCCAAGTGATCGCAAAACTTGCGTCAAATCACCTTTACGGCCCAACACTTTAACACGTAACTGTTCCAATTGATCTATCGTTGTGGCTTTCTCAATTGCGGATATTGTTTGTTCATACAGGTCCTGAAGCTGCTTTTTCATATACATCACCTGAGTAATTACAAGTCTATACGTCCCTTACCAAGAACTATCGCCCAAAAAAAATATTATTTAGGCGATAGTTACCGATAAATAATTTTTTAGATTTGTATTACAAAGGAACTGCTTGAAAAAAGTCAACAATATTACTATGAATTTTTATGTAAATTAACTATATGACAATCTCACAACTGATGCCGTGAGATGCATTTAACCAGAACTATTACTCTTTTTTGAAAGGTATGGAATTTGCATAAATAGTGCAGGTGCGCCATACGATACCCACAACCCCATAAACCAGTATCGGATAAAGTCAAATACACTTGATGAGGGGAATACTATTTTAAGACCTTCTTTAATAACAAGGAGAATGATAATCCCTATGATAAATTTACAAAGCGCAGGTAGAATTGTAAAAGTCATCTCTTCAGATTTATCTTTGTTGAGTATAAACCCTATTGCAAAACCGGATAGTACACCAAATGATTTGGCAATTTCATTGCCGGTTAAAGCTATGGCAATAATAAAAGGTACTATGACAAAAAGTGCAACTGCGGGGATTATACCGGTATTCCATAGTTTGTCGTAATGAGGGATTAACGCAATAACACACAGAAAAATAACAGTCCCTAAAATTATGCCACCAGCCACATCACCTAAAAAATGTACACCTAAATACAGGCGAGAATACGAGATGGCAATAATCAAAAATAGCGAAAATAGCGTAAAAACTCTATGCTTTAACACATAGGCCAATGTACCCCAGAATACTATTGCACTTTGAGCATGGCCGCTGGGAAATCCAGGGCTGTTAACAGGACAATACATGCGGTTCAGTTCTGCTATTGGTGGGGCAAGGTTTGCAGCATCTGGCCTGGGATTTATAAATAAAAATTTTGCAATATCGTTAATTGCAGCAGATAGCAAAAAAGCAATGCCAACTATGGTTGCAACGCGTTTATTTACACACCAGAATAAAAATGGTATCACAAGAATATAAAACATCTCATTGCCTAATTGTGTGAATGCAACCATAACAAAATCAAGCCATCTTCCGGCATAAAGATGTATCTGGTTTAATGTTTGTTCACTGAAAAGTAACTGGTTGGAAAAAAACATAATTAACTCCTTTTGTAAAAAGAATTTGATTATATCAGATTATCCAGCGCATATTTTGCAGCACCTATTGCTGCTGTGTAATCACCATATGAAGTTACACAGTAGTGAATATCTTCTTTCATGCCAGCTAAGGCCAACGTTTGTACACCCTGTATAATTTGTGGTAAAAAAAATTTATGTGCATTAGAAAGCCCGCCACCAAGTATAACTGCTTCAGGATTAAATATATTGACTAAATTTGCAATTCCAATTCCAAGGTATTGTCCAATTAAATTAAAGATATACAGTGCCAGAGCATCACCTTTTTGTGCTTCTTCAAATACCAATTGTGCTGTTAATGTCTCATGTTTTGTGCGGTTAATTATTGTTGAATCAGGATACATGCTTATATGACTTTTTGTAAAATTGACAACCGCAGTTGCTGAACCATAGCACTCAAGGCAGCCTTTTCTTCCGCATTTACACAATAGCCCATTGTAATCAATAGTTGTATGGCCAAATTCCATTGCACTTCCAGCATGGCCGGTATAGGGCACGCCATCAATAACCGCTCCACCGCCAATGCCAGTGCCCAATGTAAGCATTATCCAGTTCTTGAAATGGTTGCCATTGCCAAGCCACAGTTCGCCAAACACTGCGCAGTTTGCATCGTTTTCAAGAAAAGTTTTACATCCAGATAATTTATGTATTTTTTGCACCACGGGATAGTTTTTCCACCATGGAATATTGGGGCTTGTGACTACAATACCTTTGTGTTTATCAATAGCGCCTGCCGAGCCGATGCCTATGGCCTCAACTTCATTTTTGTTTATGTGCGATATTTCCTGTAAAATATCTATGCACTGTAAAATGTTTTTTTCAGTTTCAGAAATAGATTTTCCTGTGGGAACCTTTGTTTGTGCACGTATAACACCGGTGCTATCGACAATAATGCCTTTTATGTTTGTGCCGCCAATATCCAGACCAATAACCATAGAATGACATCCACCATGAAGTTAAACCGCATAGTATCACAAAACATTCTAAGGGCAATCATTTTTTTTATATAGGTGGTATAGAGCATATTATGAAAAATTATTTTACAATAACCGTTGATTGAATACGGTTATGTAATGGTATTGGAATCTTTATAATTGTTTGATAATCCATAGTGTTACTATAACTTTCCGATTCTTTTTGGACCAGTGATTGTACCGAAATTATATCTGTTGTTACATTGGCATATATAAAAAAATAATGAATTGTAGTATTGTTTTTTATGGAAACACCACATGTTGCATGAGTTGGAGCAAAAACAGGTGGCTTACTGTATATCTGGTGAATCTTACCATACACTGTTGCTACAAAATAATGGCTATCAGTATTTTCAATAATAAGCGATAGCTCAACAAAGGGGTAGCCATTATTTGATTTTTGGGTGCATTCCAGTATAATAGTAGTGGACATAATATCGGGGATTTGTGACTGTTCAGGAGGTGTTGATTTTTGTACCTGCTTGCTACAAGCACTACATGATATTATTTGTATTAATAGAATTATTGGAATAAAATATTTTGTCATAGAGTAAAGTTGTTTATACCTAAAGTTAGGAACATTAATTTTTAAGATAAATCTTATGAGGTAATGTTGTAAAGAAATATTTATTATGTAAATAAAATTGCGGTTTATTGAAAATTATGGGAATTTATACGGATGTTTATTGATCAATGTGCATTCAATGAAATATATTTTTTTATCTTGACAATTATATTGCTATATTAATATTGTTAAAGTCTAAAAAAATCATTAATAATAATTAGAAGGGATGTGATTACAAAATGCCAGTACCTTTAGAAGTTGAGGTAACAGACGGTGATTTGGAGCGTGCGTTTAAAAATCTGAAAAAACGCATGGCTTTTGAAGGTATCTTTAAGGAGCTTAAAAGGCGCAGATACTATGAAAAGCCAAGCGAAGAAAAGAAGCGCAAAAAGGAAGAAGCTGAAAGACGCCGTTTGAAAAAAATCCGAAGATTTGAAACGCAGACAAAACAACGCCGTTTTGTTGCAAAACCATCTGGCAGAGGCGGATCTTCACAGGACGAATAATGCTTACCTACATACGTGAAGCCAGCAAAAAATCCGGCAATTGCCGGATTTTTTTATTTGATTTGCTGTTTATCCCCTTTCACAAATTCCTGCCCATATAGAAATTTTTATTGTAATATTGTATTATATATTATAATAATGCACAAAAAATGATATGGGGGTTGCCGTACTATGACACATCCTGAAATGTTGCAAAAATATAAGCTCAATAATCATGTGAGGATTGTAACAGCAGCATCACTGTTTGATGGACATGATGCTTCCATTAATATTTTCAGGCGAATTATGATTGGAACTGGTGCTGAGGTCATTCACCTGGGTCATAACCGCTCAGTGTGGGAGATTGTTAAAAGTGCACTGGAAGAGGATGTTCAGGCAATTGCGGTTACTTCATACCAGGGTGGTCATGTTGAGTTTTTACAGTATATGTATGATTTGCTCAAAGAGCACAACGCTGAGTCAATTAAAATTTTTGCAGGTGGCGGAGGTACAATTTTACCTCATGAAATTAAGGAGCTTGAAACGTATGGTATTTGCAAAATCTATTCACCTGATGATGGCAGAGCTATGGGACTACAGGGAATGATTAATGACCTTCTTTCAAAAAGTGATTATCCAGTAGGTAACATTAAAAATTTTGATATTGAAGGAATTAAAAAAAAGAATATTCGGGCGATAGCAACCGCAATCTCTGCCTGTGAAAATTTTAGAGAGCTTGTAAAAGCTGATATTACTACCGTGCAAACATTAACTGCTTTAGATGGCACACTTGTGGTGGGTATTACCGGAACAGGTGGTAGTGGGAAATCATCACTCATTGATGAACTGGTTTTGCGATTTCAACAGTCCAATCCTGATAAGACGATAGCTATACTGTCAGTTGATCCAACGCGGCAAAAAACAGGTGGTGCTCTTTTAGGCGATAGAATCCGAATGAATGCCATCTATCACCCCAATGTATATATGCGTTCCCTTGCAACACGTGATTCAAAGACTTCAGTCTCGCACAATATAAGCGATGCAATACACATTATGAAACTGGCAGGATATGATTTAATACTTCTTGAAACATCTGGTATTGGTCAGGCACAAACTGATGTTCTTGAATACAGCGATATATCCATGTATGTTATGACGCCTGAATATGGTGCAGCAACACAACTTGAAAAGATTGACATGCTTGATTATGCCGACATTGTTGTCATTAATAAATTTGATAAATTGGGAGCGCTGGATGCACTACGCGATGTAAAAAAACAGGTGCAGCGCAATAAAGAAACCTTTGATATTTCACCTGATGAAATGCCGGTATTTGGAACTATTGCAAGTCAGTTTAATGATGATGGTGTCAATGTATTGTTCAATCATTTAATAAACACAATTAATGCAAAGAGTAAAACACAATTTGCACCCTATAGTGCAGATAAACAAAAAAAAGACATTCTGTATATTGTTCCACCCGAACGAAGTCGGTATCTTTCTGAAATATCTGAAACAATCAGAAAGTATAATGCAAAAACAAAAGATGAATCGCTCAAAGCGCAATATTGTTTCAGTTTAAAGAACAGTATTGAATATTATACACAGCATAGTGGTGATGCAAAAATTCTAAAAGATTTAAACCAAAAGTATGAAGAAGCATATTCGTCGTTAGATGAGGAAAGTAAAAGAATATTACAACAGTGGGAAGATAAAAAGAACAATTATCAGGGTGAATATTATACCTACAAAGTGCGCGGTAGAGAAATTAAGGTAAAGGCTTTTACACAGTCACTATCGCACACAAAAATACCAAAAGTGTGTATGCCAAAATTTAAAAACTGGGGTGATATCATTGAATGGAGCATGCAGGAAAATGTGCCGGGTGAATTTCCGTTCACTGCTGGTGTATATCCGTTTAAACGCGAGGATGAAAATCCCACCCGTATGTTTGCAGGCGAAGGCATTGCCGAACGTACCAATAAACGATTTCATTACCTTTCATATAATATGCCGGCGGTGCGGCTTTCAACTGCGTTTGATTCGGTTACATTATATGGTTGTAATCCTGATAAGCGTCCCGATATCTATGGCAAAATTGGAAATTCAGGTGTATCAATTTCAACGGTTGATGATGTAAAACGTTTATATTCAGGATTTAAGCTGACTGATCCCAATACATCGGTGAGTATGACAATAAATGGGCCGGCACCTATTATGGCTGCATATTTTTTCAATGCTGCCATTGATCAGGAATGTGAATTATATATTCAGCAAAATGGATTAACCAACGAAGTAAAAAGAAAAATTCAAGAATTTTATCAAAAGCGCAATGCTACACCACCTATCTACCGGGCAGCAAAACTACCTGATGGGCATAATGGATTGGGGCTGCTTCTTCTGGGTATCCCCGGTGATATGGTTATACCTGCTGATGTATATCACAATATAAAGAATCACACACTCAGGACGGTAAGGGGCACAGTACAGGCTGATATATTAAAAGAAGAACAGGCACAGAATACCTGCATATTTTCAGTTGACTTTGCCTTGAAGCTCATGGGCGATATGCAGGAATATTTTGTTAAACATAAGATAAATAATTTTTATTCAGTTTCTATTTCCGGATATCATATTGCTGAAGCAGGTGCAAATCCCATAACGCAATTAGCGTTTACACTGGCAAATGGATTTACGTACGTGGAATACTATCTGGCACGTGGTCTGCATATTGATGATTTTGCTCCTAATTTATCGTTTTTCTTTTCAAATGGGCTTGATCCTGAGTATTCCGTTATTGGAAGGGTTGCACGCAGGATATGGGCAAAAGCCATGAAATTCAAATATAGTGCCAATGAACGCTCGCAATTGTTGAAATACCACATCCAAACTTCCGGCCGCTCCCTGCATTCACAGGAGATTGAATTTAACGATATCCGCACTACGTTGCAGGCTCTGTATGCAATATACGATAACTGTAACTCTTTGCATACCAATTCATATGACGAAGCCATTACCACACCCACTGAGGAATCAGTACGGCGAGCGCTTGCAATACAGATGATTATTAATCAGGAATATGGGTTGGCAAAAAATCAAAATCCACTGCAGGGTTCATTCATCATTGAAGAATTAACCAATTTAGTTGAAGAAGCGGTTATTGCAGAATTTGACAATATAAGTGCTCGTGGTGGTGTGCTGGGTGCAATGGAAACAATGTATCAGCGCAACAAAATACAGGAAGAATCCCTATATTATGAAAACAAAAAAATGACAGGAGAATTGCCTATCATTGGTGTTAATACATTCCTTTCTAAAAACGGAAGCCCAATTCAGGTCCCTGATGAAGTGGTACGGGCAACCCCGGAGGAAAAAGATACTCAGCTTGAATCGCTTAACACATTTCATGCGGTGTGGAATCAGGAATCAACAGTAGCCTTAGAAAAATTAAAAACTGCTGTTAGGCAGCATGAAAATGTGTTTGAAACATTAATGGATGTTTCAAAATATTGTTCATTAGGCCAGTTAACCGGTGTCCTGTATAGTGTTGGTGGTATGTACAGGCGAAGTATGTAAGATATGGATAATGAACTTATTTGATAAAAATACCTATATTCCCCTGGCAGAGCGAATGCGTCCCAAAACCATTGAAGAGTTTGTGGGGCAAAAGCATTTGCTTTCAAAAGGTAAACTACTATACTCTATCTTTGAACAAAAGAAAGCTCTTTCGCTCATCCTGTGGGGTGATCCTGGAACCGGTAAAACTACACTGGCACATCTTATTGCCAATGCCTGTAATATGGATTCTTATTTTATAAGCGCAATCTCGGCAGGGGTTGCTGATGTACGCAAGGTTATTGATAAGGGGAAAGCCAATAGAACGGCGGGTGTGCAAACACTCCTTTTTATTGATGAAATTCACCGCTTTAACAAGGCACAGCAGGATGCCGTTCTTGGCGCAGTTGAAAATGGTGACATTGTGCTCATTGGGGCAACAACGGAAAACCCGTCATTTAGCATCATAGCGCCGCTGTTGTCACGCACCCGCGTATTGCGGTTGCATCCGTTACAGGAGGATGATTTACGGGCGATAGTTACTGCTGCAATGACCAATGACCAGGAACTATCGCACAAAAACATAACGCTTGATGATGTTGCATTAGATACGCTGGTACAGCTTGCTATGGGTGATGCGCGAAGGGCGCTCAACATACTTGAGGCTGCAGCGTTTTTAAAAGGTGAGGGTAAGATAGACAACGATACCATTTTTGAAGCTTACAAAGAACAAAGTATTGCTTACGATAAAGCAGGCGACAAACATTATGATACCATCTCAGCGTTTATAAAATCATTACGTGGTTCTGACCCCAACGCTGCAGTGTATTACCTGGCACGTATGCTTGTTGCGGGGGAGGACCCTGAGTTTATTGCACGGCGTATGGTGATATTTGCATCGGAGGATGTGGGCAATGCCTATCCGCTGGCGCTTACCGTTGCAACCAGTGGAATGTTAGCAGTGAAAAATGTTGGTTTACCAGAGTGTGAAATTATACTTGCTCATATGGCAACATTTTTAGCTTCGTGTCCCAAAAGCAATGCCAGTTATATGGCATTGGTTAATGCCAAAGAAATTGCATCACGAGATTTACACGAAATTCCACTCTACCTGCGTAATGCTCCCACACAACTCATGAAGCAGCTGGGTTATGCAAAAGGCTATAAATATCCACATGATTATCCCGGCCATTTTGTTGATGAAGAGTATCTTCCCAAAGAAATAAAAGATTTGATTTTTTACGCACCTTCTGAAGAAGGGAATGAAAAGAATATAAAAGAACGGCTTGTCAAACTTTGGCCAAAAAAATACAAAAAGGAGAAAGATGCATGAACGACAAAGAAAGATTATTTGAAATTTTATATCAGAAGTCATTTATGTACAGGGACAATCCCCCTTTTACTTTGGTTAGTGGAAAACAAAGCCCGTATTATTTTGACTGCAAAGCAACAACCCTTGACCCCGAGGGGTGCATCCTTGTTGGGAAATGCATGTATGCATTAATAAAAGATTTACCAGCTGATGCAATTGGTGGATTAACATTAGGTGCAGATCCCATTTCACTATCCACGGCAATGGAAGCCTATAATCATGGAAATATATTGTATCCACTGATTGTGCGTAAAGAACCTAAAAAACACGGCACGCAGAAATGGATTGAAGGCAATACCGCTAATATAAAAAAAGTCATTGCCATTGATGATGTTATTACTACAGGGGGCTCTACTATTACGGCTATAGAGCGGTTGGAGGAATCAGGTTTACAAGTTATTGCAGCTGCGGTCATTATTGACCGTGAAGAAGGTGGACGAGAAGCAATAGAAGAGAAGGGAATAAAAGTGTTATCATTATTTACACGTTCTGATTTTGATAAAAAGAGGTTAGGATAAGAAAATAAGAGGATGTCCCATATGATACCTCTTTACTATGACTTTTGCCCTTCAGTCATTGCGATGAACAAAGTGACGCAGCAATCCTCTCACTTGCGGCATTGAGATTGCCTCACTTCGTTCGCAATGACACATCAGCCAATCCCGTCATTGCGAGTGCCGCAGGCACGTGGCAATCTTGTCTTCTGCGGCGTTAAGATTTCTTTACTTCGCTTGCAATGACATTACACTGACGTCATTGCAAGCCCCACTGTTTGTTTTGAGACACCCTCTTATTGTAATAATTAGAAATAATACAACAATCCAATATTCAGCTTAACTATTGTGGTATCTCTATCAGCAATATCATGCCATAAATACCGCAATTCTACCATGAGTTTCCATGGTCCACTTAAGTCAAAATCTACACCTGCAAATCCTTCTATTCCGGCGTCTGAATCGTCATTATTGGTTTGATCATCGCTGAAGCTATAATAGTTTAATGCGGGCCCAAAACCTAAAAATGGTGAAAATTGTTTTTTGCCCATGAAAAACCAGTACCAGTCAATGTGAATACCATATACATCTGCATATTCATAATTGGCATCTTCGTTTTCCAATGAAAGATAATCAATTCCTGGCCTGAATTGCAGATTATTAAATAAAAAAGTTCCCATGTCAAAAACTATGCCAAAGTTCCAGGTGTCATCAAATCCTTCACCCCCATATCCGTCAGCATAGTCATCGTACATCTTTGAGTAGCCACCTTTAATACCAATGCCAGCGGCAAATACTGATGATGCTGTAAAAACCACCAGTAACACAAGTAATATCTTTTTCATATAACCTCCTGAAATAATTAATTAAAATTTAGATATAGTAAAAGGTGCTATAATTAAAAGCGCAAGTAAAAAAATGTGCTATAAAATAAAAATATCAATACATAAATTAAACCTTACAGGAAAAATATTGCTTTTTATGTAGTATTTATACCTTAAATTTATTTATTAATGTAAGTTATACTTGCTTACCCATGCTGCTGGAAATGGTGAGTGGTAAAATTCATAACTTTAAGCAATATAATACTTTTAGGTATTATTATTGTTTTATTTTTTTTACTTTTTTAAACTTTTTTTATAAATGACAGTTTTAATCTTTAAATACAATTTTTCCGGTGAAAGCTCAATAGCCCTGTCTATATATTTTACTGCTGCAATATAATCACCACTTTTATAAGCGTATTTTGCCATTAAGTAATTTAAACGGTGAAATTGTGTATCAATCTTTGATGCTTTTTTTAAAACATGGAATGCTTCATTGTATCGCTGTTTTTTTGCATAATATTTGGCAAGGTCAATATATGCACCAATAAAATTTGGATTGAGCTCTATTGATTGCTTTATAAGTTCAATAGCTTTATCGTAAAAACCCTGTGATGCCCATTGTATGGCCATTTCATACAGGTCTTCAGATTCAATGTCATCATAATGTTTTGGCATACAGTACCTATCTACTTAAATAAACACTTTTTATTTTCTAAATTCCACCGGCACAGACGATTTAATGTCAACTGTAAAAGTATAAAAATTATTTGTAAATGCTGATATTTTAAGGCGATAGTTCCCTTTAATAAGCCGCTTCAGAGGATCAGTATCATCAGTGCAAACAAAGATATTGCTTTGAAAACGCCAGTTAATATCAAAGTTTTTTGCTATTTCAGCATAAACAGGTTGCAATGGCTTCTTTGGAAAATGCGATACATCAACAAGCGATTCAAGAATAAATCCACAGCGAACCCTTTTGCCATTTTTGTCTTGAGCAATAACTGTTATATCAATACAACGCGTGTCCTCAAGCAAATCAAAATAAATTTCATATGTTGGTGTTTTGTCAATGAGCTCTTTACTTTTTGGAAGTGTTACTGTGTCTGAAATAAAAGAATAAACATGCGATTTTTGTTGTGTATTTGTAACAGTAGAGCATGATGTAATAAACAAAATTACAATAATATAATAAAAAGATTTTTTCATGATAAATTTCTCACATTGCAATTAAAGTTTAGTTAATTGAGATACTATACACTGTTTATTGTAGTTTGCAATAGAAAAATATTGAATAAAATCAAGCTTTAGCCTCTTATAAATTTATTTTTACGATTAATTCAGCATCGTGCTACAATCAAGATTGCATAGCAAACTCGTAATGACGGATTAACAAAGTCATCCTGAGCTTGTTTCAGGATCTATGATGGTGGGTATATAGATTATAAATCAAGTTTGGAATGGCAATGTGAAGGAAAGATTCCAGGTAAAGCATGGGAGGAAAATATTGGCGCGTGCCAGAATGTTTATTTTGGTGCATTGAACTGAAAGTAAAGAGGATGTTCATATGCTTAACAAAACACGTAAAATCCCCCCTAAAATAACAATGGCCATTTTTGTTGCATTTTTTCGTTAACATTTCTTTTTAAGGAGTATGGAGGATAATTGAGTGATATGAAGCAATCACTAGTATGGATGATGAGATTGCCACGGCACTGCGTGCCTCGCAATGACGTGATTTCCACGGAAGGAAAGATTACTTCGTCGCTGGCGCTCCTTGCAATGACGGGAAAGGGATTGCCACGCACCTTCGGTGATCGCAATGACGTATGATGGCGTCACCGCGAGGCGCGGATGCGCCGTGGCGGTCTCTTATTGCCGTAGTGTCATTCTATGCGTAGTGTAGTGAAAATAGAGATTGCTTCGTCGCTGGCGCTCCTTGCAATGACGGAAGTGTTAAATGTCATTGCGAGCGAAGCGACGCAATCTCAGTATCACGGAAGACGAGATTGCTTCGTCGCTGACACTCCTCGCAATGACGGGAAAGGGATAGCCACGCACCTTCGGTGATCGCACCAGCAGTGTGTTGTATATCATTATAGAGACATCAAAAGCCTGCATTCATGAACCCTACTGGTATATGCTCCATCTTTTTTGAAAATCTTCAATACTATGAAAGCTATGATAATGTTCGTACGCTTCATACCTATCATGTATGTCCTGAACACATTGCTACCAATCTCAATGTGCAACATCTGTTAGAAATGTTCTTTTCTATAAAAGCAAAAAGTGAGAAGTGTGTGTAAAATCCCCTAAAAGAAAAACATTAGTAAATTTCATTGCATTTTTCACATTGAAATTTTTTTCAAGGGGGTGGAATAATTGGATGATTACCTATAATTATCTAAGTACATACAGTGCAATAACATTAGTAGTGGTGACATGTTTTTCAATTTTATTATCATCAATATTATAAATAATCACACCATTATAATTTGTATCTGCACCTGATGATGTTATTACTAAATGATTATTGTCAAGTGAATCAATGAAAAAATTTCCGGTACTACCAAGATTAAGAAGAGTGGGATAATTATTATCAGAAATTATTTGTTTAAGATAATATTGACCTGTATCACTAACGATGGCAAATACTTTATCATCATCGGTAACTGCTAGATCAATGAGTGAATTTCCTATAGCTGTTGTAGGATTAAGTGTAATTGATGTACTTTGTGTAATTCTAAATATAGAATTTACGATGTCATTATACCATATATAAAAATAATTTTTAGTTTTATATCCACCGAATGGATTTACAAGTGAAACACCTATAGTAGCAGTCAATATCGGATTAATTGGATTATTCATTGAATAAAGATTCACATTAGTTGCATTGGGCTCAACAATGAATATTTCGGAATTATTCCCTTTAAATATTCCTAATGAATTAGTAGGGAACGAACCTATAGTTTGTGTCCAAACATTGTTATCTAAAAGTTGATTAATATAAAAGTTTGTGAGATCAAAGCAAATAAATGATTCATTAAATCCAATTACATTTGTGTCAGTAGGTTGTGATGTCAATATAGTCCATGTTGTCAAATCATTTAGAATTGAGATTGTTGCTGATGGAGTAAATAAAATAATTTCCCCTTTATTATTTACTGAAATACCACTTGGGGTAGATAAACCTGATGCAAGCTTGAAAGATTTAATATAATATACATTTGCCAGTATAAGTGTATAATTTACTCCATCATAAGCAATTGCATAGGCAGTTCTGGATTTTCCATTTGCAATGTCATACATATCTAAGCGGTCACAGGCAGGGACTATAAGTGTACTGGTAAATAAAATTAGGTATAAAAAAATTCTAAATATATTCATTTATATGCCTTAAGTAAAAGTATTATTTTATGATTTTAATAAATATAAGTCATATTTCAAATTTTTACAAGTAAAAATTAATAAAAATAATTAAATCTATGAAATAAAAGAATTAAATAGGATAGATAAATTATTTTAAATTGTTAGTTATAATTTTCCTGAAGCATATTCAGTTATATTTTATTAAATAATCTTTAGTGTAAAGTAATGAATTGTATTCTCATGCAGTATTTTACAGCGGGAGGAATGGAGATTTTTTTGCTTTAAAAAAGTTAAGGAATAGATGCTAAAAAAATTATTATAAACCTTTAGCTTTGTTATCGCAAAACATATAATGCAATAACATCTGTGCTGGTAATATTTTTTACGATTTTATTATCATCAACGTCGTAGATAGAAAGACCATTGTAACCATCGGTATTCCCGGATGATGCTAATATAATGTGCCTATCATCAAGTGAGTCAATTTGGAAAATACCAGTTGATCCAAATGAAGCTATAACAGGATAATTACTGTATCATATAATTGGCCATTGTTTCCCTTAAAAATACCTTCAGTAAGAGTGGATAAAGATAAAAAGGAAATCCAATTATCTATTACTTCTTTTTTATCATTTATTGCCATACCATAACTTCCAAGTGCAAATGTTGGTAATGGGTTAAACTTTTAAATGATTTGGTGTAATGAATATTTGCATTTATAAGATTATTTATTTATAAATATTCTATGCATAATTCTTTTGTAATGGAAAATCATATTGTACAAACGTTAAATTTATTTCATCAATAATTAAAATGATTAATCCAGCATGTCAATATAAAATATGTCAACACTGTTATCCGTAAATAATATCAAAAAATATTTTTAAAAATATTGTTGCACATTTAGTGCTATGATGCAACTAATAGCACGTTGTGGTGTGACATAAACAATTATCAAAAATTGTATATTTAGAACTATCGCATAATATTTAAAAATCTTTAAAAAGGTGTTATTGATGTATTTAGATTCACTGGAAGTATTTGGCTTTAAATCATTTGCCGATAAAACCAAAATTAATTTTGAAAAAGGCATTACCGCAATTGTTGGGCCCAACGGTTGCGGTAAATCTAATATTGTTGATGCCATAAAGTGGGTATTAGGTGAAAAGCAGGCAAAAAATATCCGTGGCGATAAAATGGAAGATATCATATTTGCTGGAACCGACCAGCGGAAGCCATTATCGCTGGCGGAAGTTTCACTGGTAATTAATAACACAAACCGAATTTTAAATATTGATTCGGATACGGTCACTGTTACACGAAGGGTGTTCAGAGATGGCGAATCTGAATATATGATAAATAAATCACCGGTGCGACTTAAAGACATTGAAGAATTGTTTCTTGATACTGGCCTTGGTAAGGCATCCTATTCAGTAATGGAGCAGGGCAAGATTGACCTGATACTGTCAACTAAGGCTGAAGACCGCAGGTATATCTTTGAAGAAGCTGCTGGTATTTCGCGGTTTAAGGTTCAAAAAAAAGAATCATTAAAGAAACTGGAAGATACCACTGTTAATCTTGAACGTCTTAATGATATTATAAAAGAGATTGAACGTGAAAAAGATTTTAAGTCAAAACAGGCAGAAAAAACCAAGATATATTTTGGTTTACGCGAAAAATATAAAAAAAATGACATAGCTTTACAGCTATTACGGTACAGAGATTTTCAAAAGAAACTGCAAAAGGTTACCGAAGATCGGCAGCGTATTTTTGATGAACGTGAAGAACTTTCAAAAAAGGTTGCTTTAATTTCTTCTGAAAATGAGAATGATGAAAAAAGAAAAAACGATATTCAGCTGCAGCTTTTTGAGTGGGATAAAAAGCTTCATACATATACTGTAAAAGTGGAAGACATAGATGGTAAAACTTCACGTAATAAACAGTTAATACAACAACAACAGCAGCGAATAACAACAACAAAACTGCGTATTCAGGAAATTGAAGAAGCAATTAAACGACTTGCTGAAGAAAAAGAAAAAAATTTTGAACAAAGTCATGCAATAATTAAGAATATTGCTAACGATAAAGAACAGCTTGAAAATCTTTATTCACATCGAAAAAAGAAGATTCAGAATATCCATGCATACCGGGATACTATTGAACAAAAAAAGCATGCTATTAAAGACCTTGAAGCTGAAGTAAAAAAATTACGTGAATCGTTGGAGATAGTCATCAGGCAATTAGTTGATGCCATTGAAAAGCGCAAACATGAATTGGAGTCTTCCGAAGCACAGCGTGAACAGGTACGTGAACGAATACATTCAAAATTAACGCTGGCAGAAGAAAACTTGCAGAAAGCACTGCATAATCTAAAGCTTAATTTGGTAAACGAAGCGGTAACTCAATTACAGATGATTGATTTTATTGATTTAAAGAACGATATACAGCTTTTTGAAAATTATGAGGATGGTTTCAGGTCAATACTATTTGATAAAACAGGAATTCATGCACAAAAAGAAAAACTAGATTCAAGTATTCATAAGGCAACTGCTGATATTGAACAGTTGCGAAACGACATCAGCCAGTTAGAAGTAAGTATCCGTAATGAGCAAGAAGAGCTTGAAGAAGTTAACAATATGATAACTCGCGTTGAAAAAGATTTATCTAAGAATGAAAATGAAAAAGCATGGATTGATAAACACATACAGACTATAGAGCGGCAAATTACCGAAGATACCAAGCAGAAGACACATTTAGAAAATGAGATTCAAAAAATACAGCAGCAGATTGATGAGCTTACAAAAGAAATTGAACAGTGGCAGAATAGCCTTGTGGAATTTAATGAAAAAAGCAATGAGTTAAAGCAGCAGATCCATGAGCTTATTGCAAAGCGTGATGAGATAGACAAGCGCATCATTGGACGAAAGCAATCGTCAAAAAAAGATATGGAACAATTACAGCGATTGGCTGACCGTATTAGTGCACTTGATAAAAACATTGTTGAATTTCAGTTCAGAATAAATTCAATAGAAGAATATTTATGGACAGAATATGAAACACGTATTGCTGATACAAAGATTCAGGTTGATGAATCAATGTATGAAAGTATAAACAACGAATTGCAAGATATAAAAAGACAAATACAGGAACTTGGTCCTATTAACAACTTAGCCATTGAAGAATATAAAGATTTAAAGAAACGCTTTGAATATTATATTGAGCAAAAAAAGGATATAGAAAAAGCACGTGAGGATATACTTTCAGTTATTGCTGATATTAATAAACAGTCAGTAGATCTATTCTTACAAACATTTAAAGAAATTCAGAAGAATTTTCAAGAAATATTCAAACAACTTTTTAATGGCGGTGAAGCAATTATAGAGTTGACCGATCCAGAAAACATTTTAGAAAGTGGCATTGAGATTATTGTCCGCCCGCCAGGTAAAAAGAATAAAAATATCAATATGCTTTCAGGTGGTGAGCGTTCAATGATTGCAATTGCGCTTTTGTTTGCAACATATATGGTAAAAGCTTCACCATTCTGTTTTCTGGATGAAATTGATGCAGCCCTTGATGAGGAAAATATTGGGCGCTTTATCAGGCTGGTTCAGAAATTTTCTAAGTCTACACAGTTTATCATTGTTACTCATAACAAAAAAACAATGAGTGTGTGCGACTCAATATTTGGTGTAACAATGGAAGAACCGGGTGTTTCCAAGGTACTATCTGTTAAATTAGAAACAGCGTATGCAATGACAAAGTAGAAAAGGAGTAAATGTGGAGTTAAAGCGCCAGTTAGGACTGTATACCGGAATACTTGTTATCATTGCCGATATGATAGGTACCGGTATTTTTATGACTACAGGGAATATTCTGGGCATTACGCAAAGTGCTTTTATTGTAATGCTTCTATGGATTGTTGGTGGTGTTGTTGCATTGAGTGGCGCATTAAGTTACAGTGAGCTTGCCACAATGTGGCCTGATGCAGGTGGCGAGTATGTGTACCTGAAAAAAATATTTGGTAATCTTCCTGCATTTTTAACCGGATGGGTTTCACTGTTAGTTGGGTTTACCGCACCTGTTGCCACAAGTTCTATACTTCTTGTCCAGTATCTCAATACATTTTTTGTTACTATCAACGCGCATTCCATTACTGTATATACTGGCAATGTCTTCTGGCAAAAAACTATAGCTTGCGGAATTATTGTATTGTTTGCTTTCACACATATAATTGGAGTAAGAAAAGGGAGTAATATCCAGAACATACTCACAGTGGTAAAAATTGGCATTGTGCTTGCGTTTATTGGTGCAGGTTTTTATATGCTCGATAGTTCCGGTATCAGCCGCCTGTATGCACAGTATGGCACAGTGGAAGTAAAATCCATACCATTTGTTGGATTATCCCTGCTTATGGTGATGTTTGCATACACAGGATGGAATGGTGCTACGTATATTGCAGGAGAAATAACCAATCCCGAAAAGAATCTTCCTAAAATAATGTTTTGGGGAGTAACAATTACAACCATATTATACATTCTGCTGAATGTTGTCTTTTTGATGTCAACAGATGCTATATCCATTATGGGCAAAGATGAAATAGGTGCAATTGCAGCAAAAGCCCTGTTTGGTCCAGCAACAAGTAATTTTTTCAGCATAACTATCGCCCTGATATTGCTATCATCAGTTTCAGCACAGATGATGTTGGGACCACGGGTATATTATGCAATGGCAAAAAATAAAATGATATTTCATTCACTGGCAAAAGTCAGTGAACGTTTTGGAACACCGGTACATGCAATAGTATTACAAATGCTTCTGGCAATAATCTATGTGTATACAGGCAGTGCAATGACACTGGTAATCTATATGGGATTTGCGCTGAATATATTTCCGGTGCTGGCTGTTATAGGTCTGATTGTAGCACGCAAAAAATTTCCGGATTTGAACAGACCATATACCACACCTCTATATCCACTGGTGCCGTTAACGTACATTATTCTATCTATCATTATGATGGTTGCAGCTTTGTGTTGCTGGACAATTACATCAGCATTTGCAATAGGGGTGTTACTGGTTGGTATTCCTGTGTATTACCTGTGGCAAAAAAAGATACAGGGAGCAGAACAATAACAAATCTTTGTTATTTTGGTAAACTATCAAATTCAAGTGATTCTTTGTTTATATATACTATGTTACTCATTGGAATTGATTCTTTTAATAAATCATGAATTAAGATTTTCAATTTAGAACTTATTCCTACTCTGCGCATATCAATTAATATAATTGTTTCGACTAGACTTGAAACTATTATGAAAAGTCAAATATTTTTCGACTATGGTCTAAATATCAACATATTTTATTTTTTTAATTTTAAATATTTTTTAATTTGAATATTTAGAGCTTATTATTAATTTAATGCAATATTTCTAAGGATTAAATATATTGTATTAATTGTACAATGGGAAAGAATACATTAACCAAACAATATACCCTTACTCCGGCAGCTGGCAAGCGTTTAATTGCAAAAGCTATAGTACATATTCCTGAAATACAGGAAGCGCTGCAACAGAGAACAATTGTCATTGTATCAGGAACAACCAACGGCTATGTTGCTGAAGAAATACTTGCACATAGTAAACAGCTTGAGGGATTTTCAAGAGAGCGTTTTTTTAGAGGGATAACCCTTCCACCACGATATAAGGTTAGTCAATCGGGGAGGCTGGAAGATGGTGGAACATTTACCGCTGATGTGGTAATAGAAAAAGGGAAATGGATAAAAGATAAATCGTTATTTGAAATAGTAAATGATTTACAAGAAGGTGATATTATTTTTAAAGGAGCAAATGCCGTAAATCTTGACACAAAACAAGCTGCAGTGCTTATAGGCCATCCTCAGGCAGGCACCATAGGTATTATTATGCAGGCTGTTGCAGGGAGAAGAGTATCTTTGTATATCCCTGTTGGTTTAGAAAAGCGCATATCAGCAAACATAAATGAGCTTGCTCAACTTATAAATTCACCACAAACAAAAGGAATACGCTACTTCCCGGTAACTGGAAATATTATTACAGAAATTGAGGCAATACACATTCTTACACAAGCTCATGCTGTACTTTTTGCAGCAGGAGGAGTAAGTGGTGCCGAAGGATGTGTGTGGTTAGCTGTTACCGGTACAGAAGAGCAGATACAAAAGACTGATGGAATAATAGAGTCAGTGAGGTATGAGGATAATTTTTTGCTTTTTAAATAAAATCAAGCAAAATCCCAATACTATTAATATCCCTAACGAGTAAATCCCAAAAAACGGAAGTAATACAAATGGAGTCATTAATGCACCACACAATGCACCAGTATGGTCGGCAGCATCAAGGGTTGAAGACAAAAGCTGTATATCATCAGTTTGTTTGTTAAGTAATAATGGTATAAATGAACCGGTGGTTGCTGCAATAAACATAATGGAAATATAAAATAATATTGGGTTATTGTATATAGAAAAACAAAACAACATCACTAAGCCAGCAATTAATACCACAATCCGTGTAATAAAAAAGTCTTTTGGTACAAATGTGGTTACACTGCCTATAGCTAATCCCAGCATAAACAATGCATTACACAGAGCAATTTTATAATATAAAACACCATATACATTTTGATAGGTGATAAGGGCAATGATCATTGCTGCCATACTGATAAATCCGGCTATACATATTATGCTGCCCATAAATATGTGGTGGATTCCCCTTGACTTAAAATACCATAAACTTATAATTACAATGAGCACTAACAAAAGTGTCATGAATAAAGGATTGGTAATAATCCGTTCCGCCAGTGAATTGGATTGTTTTAATGAATTAGCTAAATATTCAAAATATCCTTTTGGCAAATGATCGCTGTTTATGATATGTTCAGATTGTAATTGTGTAGAAAGA
This sequence comes from Spirochaetota bacterium, assembly GCA_040756435.1. NCBI lineage: Bacteria > Pseudomonadati > Spirochaetota > Spirochaetota bacterium. The sequence continues at coordinate 35,319 of JBFLZD010000027.1, forward strand.
TATTGTTGCTGTGATTCTTGAAAATACATTTTGAATTCATAAGGATTAAAGCCCGGAACAAGACGTTGTATGGTTTTTGCGATAGGTGTCTTTGAAAAATTTTTAATATAATGGGACAGATAGTTACTGACATCAATTTTACGGTTATCATTAAATCCAATACAATAGATGGTATCACCTGCTGAAATCAGTGATGAAGGAAATACTTGCCTGAAGCTATTTATTACTGATGCTATATATCGCCTGAGAGAAGGATTCATAATGTTGGCAAAACCTTCAACCTGAATAATGCACACACCATTGATGGATAGATGTAGTTTGCAGTCGTTGAAAAATTCTTTTGTATATAACCTGTTATGTAAAATGCTATCGGGGGGTGCTGGCAGGATGATGATGGTACTATATTTTTTATGTGTTGTTTTCAGGTAGCTTCGTGTGTCATCATAATACACATTTATTAATTGTGTGGGAAAGTCGGGATAAATTGAAATAAATTTTTGCTGCACAATATCATACATCACAGGGTCAACAGTAACATAATCAATAGAAGCACCTGCATACGCAAAAACATAATGAAGAAAGGCAGTATCACCTGAAATGAGTATGTCTGTATCTTTTAGCATAGAGCTGGTGGAAAATAATGCGTGAAGTATAGGTCGCACCTGGTAATCGTCTGGGAATTGTGCATACAGGTTGTTGTTCCCATACAGCGCAATGGTATCACCCAAACGTGCAATAAACATCATCTGGTAGGGTGTGCGTCTGTAGTCAAGTAGTGTACCTGGATGATTGGCAGCAAATGACAGTGTGAGCAGTTTCTTTTCAACGTAGGGTGAGTGAGCTATTCCAAAGGCAGCGATTACTATAGCAGTAACTATCGCCAAACGCTTAATTCTTTGTTGTATAACAGTAAAAGAAATAATGCTGGAAACAATGAAAAGAATGAGTGCGGTACCCAGTGGGTCAATTTTTTGAATGATTAAAAATGTGAATGTTATTCCACCAGTAAATGCGCCAAGTGATTCAAGTAAAAATACTACACTTCCAGGATTGATTATTTTTACGTTTGAGCCTGCAGTAACTAAAATAGGGAAAATATAACCAACAATGAAACATTGTGGGAAAAGGCACGCCAATGCAATTAAGAGTTCCACTTCAAGTGTATAAAACCCACCAAACGTGTGATATACAATAGGTATGCAATATAGCAGTATAAGCGAAATGCAAACTATGATAGGATGGAGTAAAATGTTTAAAGCAATACTATTGAATTGATGTGCTCTTATTTTTTTGCTCATTGCTGCACCAGCGGTGATACCAGCAAACCACAACACCATAATAATGCCAATAGATAGTTCATTTCCCTTAAAAAGCATAAGTAATTCGCGAATCATAATAGCCTGTGCAATGCTAGCTGAAATGCCAATAAAGAACGAAGATACATACAAAAATATACGGTTGCGTTTCATAGTGTCCATATACCAGGTATAGCAGTATTGCAGTATGGGCATTTTCCTGCTTTAAGTTTGTTTGTTGTTGTATAAAAGCCACTTCGCTCTATAACAGGCTTGCCGCAGTTGTGGCAATAGGTATTGTTGGTGCTATGTCCTGGAACGTTGCCAATATATACATATTTAAGTCCTTCGGCAAGCGCTATGTCCCTGCAGCGTTCAAGTGTTGAAACAGGTGTAGGTGGAATATTTTTTAATTTGTAAATTGGATAAAATCGTGTGAAGTGCAGGGGTGTTGTGCTGCCACAATGGGTTTTAATAAAGTGGGCCATTGCTTTGATATCTTCAGGGTTGTCGTTCAACGTGGGGATAACAAGATTTACCAATTCCAGCCATATATTTTTCTTTTTTGCAAGTTCAATGCTGGCAAGCACTGGCGATAAATTTCCACCACAAATTTCAGAATAAAATTTCTGTGAATATGACTTGAAATCGATCTTGATGGCGTTCAGTAAGGGATATAACATTTCGCTGGCTTGTTTGTTGAGATAACCATTGGAGATGATGACACAGGCAATATCATATTTTTTTGCTATCTGTACTGTATCATAAATGTACTCATATTGAATTGACGGTTCATTGTATGTGAAGGCAACAACTGGCGTTTTGTGTTTTTTAGCCTGGTTTATAAGATTGTTGGGTGTTATATATTGGCTGTCAAGTTCTTCGGGTTGTGATTGTGAAAGCTGCCAGTTTTGGCAAAATTTGCAGCTGAAATTGCAACCAGCAGTGGCAACTGACAATGCGTCATTGCCCGGCAAAAAATGATACAGTGGCTTTTTTTCAATGGGGTCAATGTGATAGGCAGCAATACGTCCATACACCAGGCTGTAGAGTTTACCATCAATACATTGCCGAGCTTTGCAAATACCTCTAGTGCCGCTTGTTAGCATACATTGATTGGGGCACAGGTTACATTGCACGGTTTGTTTATCAATTTTTTTCCAGTGTAAAGCCGTTCGATAGTTACTGGCATAAACATCTTCAGGTAAAAATGGAACAACTGAGCCAACAACAAACGCTTGTGCTGAATACATACAGCTTTGCAAAAATTGTTTACGGGTATAAAATCTCATATTTTCAATCCAGATTATTCATTTATAGCATCAATGTAATAATTAAAGAATTATAATTTTTATTTAACGATTTCACTTTCACTGAAAATAGTAGCAGCAAATGTATACATTGTTACAGAATCATATTCAAATGGATAAATCCCTGCCTTTTCACACGTGTGCTGGAAAAATTGCTGTTTTGTTAAACCATATTCTGTTGCTACCTGTGGAAGTAAAACACCACGACGATTGCCTTTTACTACTAAAAGGCCATCGGTACCTAAACGTAACTCATCTAATGAAGCAATATGCATAATTGGCGACAATACCGAAATTTCAATATGTATATTTTTATATTCATCCTTAGTAAGGGGGCTGAATCGTGGGTCGTGGAATGCAGCATTCACCGCACATTCAATGACAGTTTGATATAATGGTTTTATGGGTTCAATATATCCAATACAACCACGTAAATTTCCGTTTATAGTTAATGTTACAAAGGCACCAGCGTTTTGTTTACAGAGTTCAGGGATAGCCCCTTTATATTCTAATAATGTTTTATTATTCAGCATGGTTTCAATAGATTGGCGGGCTAATGAAAGCAAAAACCTTTTATCAGCATTAGATATAGTAAAGGAATTATCGCCCAATATGTTTTTGTTTATTGTATTAAATTCACCCGTTATTACTAAGGCTGCATAGCTTACCGTGTTATCGTAATCGCCAGTAACTTCAGCTGATGTTGCATATGCTACCAATTCTTTTGTATACATTGTTGAGAATAATAACAGACCTAACACTACTGCATTATGACCACATATGGTGATACCAGTAGACCTGCAGTAATTGTAGAATTCTTCAGCGTTTTGAGAAAGTATATAGTCAATTGCTTTTTTGTCATCACGTTTGATGTATTCCATACGTTTATCTGGCTGTAACTTGTGATAAGGGGCGTAACTAAATCGCGGGCCATGATGGGTAAAATCGCTGCTTATGACAAATAGTGGCTTTTTATAGCTTGTGAGTGTTTGTAATAGTTGCACAGCGGCCTGTCTTGCTTGCTGGTACGTTACATTACCTGCAAGCACAGGAAGAATGGGGATATCAGGGAAATAGTGCTGAATAAATGGCAACTGAATTTCAATGGAATGTTCTGATTCAAAGGCATTGTTGTTGAATGTAAAATTATTGTTTTGTGACAACGAGCGTAATGCTTTCTGTTGAATGCTCACTACACCTAACGGAGTTTTGATAGCATCGTAAAGGGGAAGGGCAAATCCATTGAAATATTCGTAATGCGATGGCCCAATGATAATTATAATATCAGGTTTATATGCAGATATAGCTTTATAAGCTTTTGCAGCTATGTGAGCACTATACATGTATCCAGCATGGGGCACTATTATAAGTGGTATGCCTTCAATTTTTTGCAATGGTTTATCAGATGATAAAAGGTATTTCAAAAGTTCATTTTTATCAGAAGGGCACCAGCTACCCGCTAATCGGGATTGTTTGGTAATGCTGTAGCTTTCAGAGCATTGTAAAGAAAAAAACAATATAAGTACTACTATTACTCTTGTACAATTCATATTGATATAATAAATTATTATTTTTTAATTGTCAATTTGAAATATAAAATAATACCTGAACCAGAAAAAGCAATAACAAAGCAAATTAAAATTAAACAGGAAACAAATCTATTAAATAATTCTGGATTTTTGAATGTATCAGGATGGTCAAGAAAACCTCTTGTTATATTTAATGAAACGAATATTAAAGCTGATAAAAAAAGAATTAAAAAATGGGAACACTACACATTCTATAATAAAAACTATTGTGGTGGAATAACAATATCAGACATTGCTACTGTTGGTATGGGTAGTATGTTAGGCTTTGCTGAGGTTATGTACCAGGAATGGTAAAAAATATAAATCGTTATCGAATAATATATAAAAATATTCTTGACAAAATTGACATACTATTTTAATGATTTATACATACCGTCTATATGGTATAATTTCATTATAGATATGGGGGGATTATGAAGAGGTTTGCTATTTTGCTATTAGTGGCAGGTTTTGTATTTATTGCATCAGCCGGATTTAGCACAACCTATATTCTGCATTTAAATGGTATGTGTTCAACTAACTGGCTTGACGGCAAAGGGACAGCACGTTTGGCCAGTGCACCCGGTTATACTTCAATCAACTGTTACGTGGATAATCGCAATACCATAGCATACTCAGCAAGTCAGTTTAAAACTAATTATCTGGATGTGTATTGTAAGGGTAGCAACTGGTGTTATATAGTTAACTATAGCGCCGGTGATGTTATCATGGGGTATATCAATGCAAATTATACACCACAGTGGAATATAGCCTATGTTTATACAACCGCTGGTGCTGGTGGCGGAAGTGAAATAGCTATTAAAGGTATTTCGGATCTTTTTACATGCAACCTGGCAGGACAACTGGGGGTAAGCACTGTTCGTAATATGTATAACCATAATGATACCAATGGTATAACTATCTACCATATAGGTGGGTATAAGGGTATTATCGGTGCATCTGTATTATTGCCGGGTGAAGACGATGGGGCGGTAGCATATCATTCATCGGGAGCATGTGTAAATTCAGGAAGCTATTCAAGTCTGTGTACATGTTCTCACTGGACAAATCACGTTATAGCATATACCTGTACAGGTTATTATCTTGATCACTATGGAATGAAAATGAAATTCATTACTCAGTTAGGATGGTAGTTGACATTATTTTTCCTGCCACAGGCGCGGTTTGAAAGAGCCGCGCTTTTTTTCATATTAAATGAAAAAGCTTTTCAAAAGAAATGTGATATTGAGAACTATGTACTATTGCTGAGAGGAAATGATATGAAAATTAAAGGGATTCATATAGCAATACTGCTGGTTATTATAATTATAATTATTGTTGCATTGATTTCAAAATCAGAAAATAATAACCAGCCTTCAACACTTACATCAGGTAATAGTTCAAAAGGCTATGGAACAGTTCTTGAACAGATGGGACTCATCTCGCCACAACAGGCACTGGTGGATTATAAAAAGCTTTCCATATATCCACCAAATAGTAGGCCTCTTACAAAAGAAAATATTGACCTTCTTATGCCAAACCGTCGTTATGAACAGCCACTTCCCATTGAAAAAGGAAGTGATATCTATTATCTCTTCACTGCAGATAAGTATCGTGTCATTGGCAATGACAGCATCACTTTTGTGTTAATGGTATTGGAAGGAACCAAACCAGATTCATCACGTATTCCCATTACTATACATAAAGCAATTATCAAGAAAGGAATGAATAATAACAAAGCAAAGTATATATCAGAACTATCGCTTACAAAAAATAATGTGGGAGATTATACTGCAGATTTGGTATGTGCTGAAGCGTTTGCTTCGGAAAAGAAAACAGGAACATACTGGGCAGAGGTTGAATTTAAAGTAGGTGATGAAGTAATTGATGCAGCAATACCATTTGAATATTTTCCTGAAACTACAATTCCAGCAAAGTTTACCGGAAATTTCAGAGACTATATAAAAAATGGATCGCTCTATGTAGATGTTGAAGTGGATGTATACCGAAAAGGGTATTACATCATCGATGCAAATCTTTTTGATAAGGACTTAGAGCCGGTGGCATACACAATAGAAAAGCGCGAGTTATATTCCGGTAAGCAATGGGTACCGCTTCTGTTCTTTGGTAAAGTCATTATTGACCAGAAGGCAAAGCCGCAATTTGTGTTGCGTGATCTTCGTGGATATCGTTTTATTGAAGCTACAACACCTGATCCTGAATTTATGGACAGGGAAATGATAAAACCGTATGAAGGTGAATATAAAACCAAAACATCTGATCTTTCGGGGCTATCGGACAAAGAATTTGAGGATGAGATGAAGCGAAAGCGCATTGAGTTTCTGGAAAAAGAAAGTATGGGTGACATTGGTGTGCAGTAAAAATTATAATGTGTGCATTTTTTTTGTTTTAATACTATGTGCGATAGTTACTGGCAATGGATGCTCTTCATCATTAGACAGTGAAAAAATAACGATGGTGATTGTCACTGCAACCAATTGCCAGTCGTGCGAAACAACAGATGACGGTATAGAATATATTACACATAATTTCCCTGATATACAGATAAAAACAGTTGAAATACATACGGCCGAAGGAGCAATGTATGTTTCCACATACCGTTTATGGCGTGTACCAGTATATCTTTTTTTAGATACAAAGGGTAGAGAACTCTACCGGTTGGAAGGGCAGCAGAATAGAAACACACTAAACGAAGCAATAACAATAGCTAAACAACGCCTTGGTAAATATAATATACTATAATACTATTACAAAATCACACTCGATTTCATATAAATACAGATGCACCTGCTTCTAGTGTTGATAACGCTTCCTAATAGTGTAACCGTTTATAGCATTTTACAGGAATACGTTAATAAGATAGAACATAATTTATGAAATTAATAATGAAGGTATGCAGCAATAATTTATACAGAGGTGTATATTGTTTAAAAAGTTCTAAATGCTCGGAAGTAATTGAGGTAGTTGTCTCTATATTCATATTTATCCTCCAAGGTATTTGTTCAATATTTAATAAATATGTTTTAATTTTCCAACTATATTTTGTACAAAAAAAACTTTATCGAAACTTAAATCCCCCCTTAAAAAGTATTAATATTATTTAAAATAATATTGACAAATATCACTAAATAAAAATAAATAGCATTAAATTATATTTATTTTATAGGAAGGTGCATATGAGACATTTACGCTTATTAACTATTGCTTTACTTATAGCTATTCCTGTTTTTGCACAGGAAACTAACGATGAAGTAGTGCAGTTACAGGATGTTATAATATCAGATACGCTGTTATATCCTGGAGCATACCAGTCAATTACCGGAGATAACCTTAAAAATAATCCTGAAACTGATTTAATGAGCATTGTTAAATCAAATATTCCTTCATTCTATGTTCCTTCAAACAGGGTAATGGGTTATGGTGTGGCACGAAGTGGTGCGGCAACTATGTCCATTCGTGGTATTGGTAAATCAGGATGGGGGCCAACAACGGGCATTCCTGTTCTGTATAATGGAATGGATACCACAATGGGAATAATGGGTCATCCAGTAGCAGATATTATGACAATGAAAAACGTTGAACGCATTGAAGTGTTGATTGGACCACAGCCAGTATTGTTTGGATCGAGCGCAATGGGTGGTGTTATCAATGTCATTACCAAAAAGCAAAAAGAAGACGGCTTTATCACCGAACTGCAGGGTTCATATGGCACTTGGAATACCACTGAAGATTACCTGTACCATATGGGAAAGATGGGAAAGCTTGACTATAGTGTTGGTTATCAGCTTCAAAAAACTGATGGCGACTGGAAACAAACAATAAATGGAAAAACATTCACATCAGAATTCATGCAACAGAATGGTACTGTACACATAGGGTATGCGCTTTCTAAAAACTGGTACGCCTCAGTGGACAGTTATGGGATGAAGCAGAATATACATGATCCAGGTCCAGATGGAATAAGTGCTTTATCAGGGGGTCCATTAACAATTCAACTTAATCTTCTTGAAGAGTTTGACATTACTCGTGGTGGTGTTGTGGCAAAGTTATCTCACGATTATGGCACGTATAGTGGAACAGTACAGGCTGAAGGTAACTTTGGACATCATGAATCTACATTGGAAAATACGGGTGAAGAAAAATTTGAATCTGATGACTCTTCGTATGCATTGCGTGTGAAAGAAATTATGAAACTGTGGGCTGGTAATACACTGACAACTGGAGCAGAATGGCGCAGGTATGGTGGTACTGCAAAGGATGTTTCATCAGGTATTTATTATATCAAGGATAAATATATGCATGATACGGCAATCTACGCATTGATGGATCAGGCGTTATTTAATAATATAATGAGTGTTAATGGTGGTGCCCGTTACAGCTATAACTCGGAGTATGGTGATTATACAGCCTGGCAGGCAGTAGCAGCAGTACGACCACTTGAAAAGACCAAGATATATACAAATGTGGCAAAAGGATTTAAATTTCCTGATATTAGGCAGGTATATTTGAAAGGGATGTATCCAGCTTTAAATCCAAACAAAGACTTAGAACCAGAAACGTATACATCGGCTGAATGTGGTATAGAACAGCAAATTATGGATATTATTAGTATTCATGCTGCTGGATATAGAATATGGTCAGATAAAATGTTTATATATACCACACAGTGGGAAAATGCAGATAAGTTTGCCTACAACGGTGCTGAAATAGCAATGAGTGTTACTGCAACTAAGTGGTTAGCGTTTAATGCAGGTTACTCATATATTGATAATAAACAGGATAATGGGTATTTGCCGTATGTTCCAAAGCATAAAGCAAATGCTGGACTTACTCTGACAATTTTTGATTTTTCAGCTACACTGGATGGTGAATATGTAAAAGGGATGTATGCAGATACTGCTGGTACAAAAGAGTTTAATAGCTATTTGGTAGCAAATGCTAAAATTTCATATACTTTTTTCCAGAAATATTCTGCGTTTATTTCACTGTATAATCTAACAGATAAAGAATATTCAACATTTGCAGTATTGGTTCCACCGCTGGGAAATCAATATATTGAATATCCAATGCCTGGCTTCCACTTCTTAGCAGGGTTGAAGGCAACATTCTAAGGAGTGCATGCTGTTATTCCATAATGTATCAGATTAATAGTAGTAACACATTAAGGGGGGGGGGTGTCCCAAAAGACACCTCTTTTTTTATATCTATATCACATAAAATCACTTGCAATGAGGATGATGATTTATTATATTTTAATATATTCACTAGTGGAGGTTTGACATGTTTCAACGCAAACCTGGATTTGCAGGTTCATTTTATCCTGCAAGCCCTGAAAAATTAAAAAATGAAATTATTAATTACTTATCAAAAGCTTCGGTAAAAAAACTGGAACATCCAGTAGCATTTATTGTACCCCATGCAGGCTATATATATTCTGGCCCGGTAGCTGCATATTCATATGCCGGGCTAAAAGAAAATCCTGTTGATGTTGTTATAGTGTTAGCACCATCGCATCGTGCGCGGTTTAACGGTGCTTCAATTATTACAAATGGTATTTTCAGTACCCCGCTGGGCGATATTACAGTGGACACTGATATTGCTGGCAAGCTCCTTGATGAGGATATTTTTTTCGAGATTAAAGAAGCACATCAGTATGAACATTCGCTTGAGGTTCAACTGCCTTTTTTACAGGTTGTTTTAAATGATTTTGTATTAGTACCGATAGTTATCGGTACCATTGATTTAGAAATATGCAGGCAGATAGGTAAAAAGTTAGCTCAAGTACTTCAGGATGAAAAGCGAAATTACAGTATTATACTATCAACTGACCTTTCACATTACTATCACTATGATATTGCCAGAAAAATTGACACTACGTTTATAGAATCATTAAAAAAATTTGACGAAGACTATCTTTATGAAATGCTTCAAAGTGACAAAGCGCAAGCCTGCGGTGAAGGCCCTGTTTTGGCTGGGATGGTAGCTTCAAAACAATTGGGTGCCAGAAGGGTTGAAATTTTACATTACGCAAATTCAGGCGACACAGCAGGACCAAAAAATGAGGTTGTGGGATATTTAGCTGCTGCTTTTGTTAAATGAGGAGGAGATATGGTACAGTTGAATGATGAGCAAAAGAAGAAATTACTTGTGCTTGCACGGCGTACAATTGAAGAATATTTACAAAAACGTACATTGCCAAAAGTTGATTATAACAACGATTTTTCAGATGAAGTATTTAAACAAAAATGTGGTGCATTTGTAACACTGCATAAACATGGAGCATTACGTGGCTGTATTGGTTATGTGAAAGGGATTAAAACCATACCCGAAGCTGTTGTTGATATGGCAAAAGCTTCTGCATTTGAGGATCCGCGTTTTGAACCTTTACGAAAAGATGAGCTTGATGATATAGATATTGAGATTTCAGTTTTAACACCTGTAGAGCCTGTTAAAGATATAGGGGAGATAGTTATCTGTAGAGATGGCCTGATAATAAGTAATGGATTCAGGGCGGGATTACTTTTACCACAGGTTGCAACAGAGTATGGATGGGATGTTAAAACGTTTTTAGAGCATACATGCTATAAAGCAGGATTGCCTGCTGATGCGTGGAAATGGGAAAATACAAAAATAGAGAAATTTTCAGCAATAGTTTTTGGCGAAAAGGAATTAAACATACGATAATGAGTATAGTGGATTAGTAAATATAGAATAAACAAAATACTATTTATCTAAGGAGAGTTAAAAGTGTAATGAATAGTAAAATTTTTAAACAGGCAATAATTATATTACTTATCCAATCTTTTCTTTTTATTTCGTGCTCAAAGAAAAAGGATTATTCTGATATAGAAAATTTACTTGCACAGTGGGCATATGCAATTAAGAATCTGAACTATCATGAATATTGCAGATTAGAAGCTTATCCAAAAGATATACATACATTCAATGCTATGTATCAGCAGTATTATATTTCTAATATAAAAATTGTAGAAGTTGACGAAAAACTTCATAACGGTACAGACAACGATGGAAAGCCCTATGAATTTAAAAACGTAAGATTCATTGCTTCATTGTATAACAGGCAAACCAACCGTGAAGAGCAAATTATTAATGGCGATATTAAATTAATTCGCTATATTTCGGGGTCACAAAAAGACAGGGGATGGTTATTGTCTAACAGGACGTTTATTTATCAAGAATAATGGATAATGAATATACGTAAAAACATACAGTATATAGTTTTGCATCATTTATGTACCAGTTGTCAAAAGATTGGGATAATATTAATTATTATAATTTTTTCACAATTATTAACTACAGTTGCTATCTCACAAAATCCCAATACAATTGCAGAGATTAATAAACGTGCACAGGAATATTATGATAAAAAAGAGCTTTCAAAAGCAATAATTGAGTGGTTAAAGATACTGGAAATAGATCCAAATAATGAAGAAGTGCAACGAAAAATAGAACTTGTATATGAGGAAAAACATAAAAAAGATATATCTTTGCAAAGGGCAAAGCTATATTATCGGTTATCAAGAAAGGTGCTTCCTGATAATGCAGAAACTGCTAAAAATAATTCAAAGATTGCAATAGATAATTTTATTATCGCCTATAGAATGGACCCCAATGATCCGGAGTTACAGGTATTGCGTGAAGATTTAAAACTTTTAGATAATGAAATCAAGTTAGAACTGGCCAAAAAGCGAATGGCGGAGGAGATAAAGAAAAAATATTATGCACTGTTAGAAGATGCTAATAAATTAATGCTGGAAAAGCAATACGAAGAGGCTGTTAAAATCTGGGACGAAATATTGCGATTAGTTCCGCTTGATACCGTTGCTCTTGAAGGTAAACGGCAGGCTGAATTAGCAATAAGCAACAGATTGAAATATGAAAAAATAATGATGTTGATTGCATCAGGTGAAGAATTGTTTAAACAGGAAAAATATATCGATTCAAAAAATGAATTTTTAGAGGTTTTAAAATTAGATGCTAAAAATAGGGTGGCTAAAGATTATTTATCCAAAATAGATGATATCCTTGAAGAAAAAAGGACCTATGAGCAGCGGCGTATACAGGCAGAACAGTTTTATGTTGCTGGTATAAATAATTTAAAAACGTATGAGTTTGAACAGGCAAAAGATAATTTTGAAAATGCTCTGGCATTAATTGAAAATTATAAGGATGCAAAAGCACAACTGGAGGCAATTCCCAGATTAAAAAAGGAATATGAAGAGCAACAGCGATTACTCAAACTTCAAAAAATTGACAAAACTTTCCAGGAAGGCTTGCTGGCATTGACTGAAGGTAGATACAGAGATGCTATAGCAGCATTTCAGGCTACTTTAACATTAGATCCCAAAAATGAATTGGCCAAACGCTATCTGTCCACTGCACTTGATGCATTACGCGTACAGGAAGAGGAAGTGGTTGATGAAAATAACCCGTATTATTCCATTGTACAGCCTTTGATTGAATCAGGGAAACGCCTGTATAATCAGGGAAATTATGATGAATCCCGAAAACAATGGCAGAAAATATTAAATCTTTTCCCACAGAATAGAATCGCTACTGAATATTTGCTGCGGTGTGATTTAGCGCAGAATCCAGAATCATTTAAGAAATTTGCAAATAATATAGTAAATGAAGGCCGTAAGTATTTAGCTGACAGAAAATTCAATGAAGCATATAGAAAGTTTGAATTAATTGCATCAATAGATCCACAATATCCTGAAATTCAAAATTTGT
>JBFLZD010000028.1 GCA_040756435.1 Spirochaetota bacterium
TGTGTATTATATGTTAATAAAACAATGGTAGAGGGAAACAATGGGTGTTATAATTAAAGACATAAAAAAAAATAATAATGAGATTATACGAGTGGAAATTTCGGAATATCAGGGAAAAGAACTTATTAATCTTAGAATATGGTATCAGGCAATTGATGATGGTGAGGTTGTTTATAAACCCACACAAAAAGGTGTTGCGCTTTCGGTTGATAAGTTCAGTGAATTACAGGAAGCAATAACAAAGATAGCAGAATATTTGCATGATAAAAAACACGGCACTACACCTCACAATGTATAGTTCCATTGCAGTGTAATCTGATCAGAGATTGTATTACCAATTGACGGGCTTTTTTTATCTGCATTTCATCATGAACTATATTTGGATTAAGCACACCATCATAGACATCCAGAATGCAGTATTGTGCCCCTTGCGGAAATTTCTGTATACAATCACAAACAAGCTTTTTAGGTGTTTGTTTCAAGGCAGTGGCAATAGTAAACCATCCACAATCAAACAGTATATAATACATCATCTGAGGATCAATACATTTTTTTAACAGCTGGTTAAATGGCATTGTATACAGCATATTGATATGTGATACATTTTTTAGGTAATGCTGGACTATTGTATACTGTGACAGGATTGTGTGGTCATAGGTATATTTGTTGTTTACGTATGAGGCTATACTTTTTATTCGCCTGGAAGATAGATAGTTAGATAGTTGATTGAAAAGCTTTGAATTATCATTAAAAGCTGTGGCGATAGTTACATCATCGCAATGCGATAAAATCGTATACAGTAATCCAGATTTTTCTATTTCAGAAAACCATGTTTCAAATGTTTTTTTCTGGAATGTTGATACAATAGCAATATGGTGCAAAACGCTGGTAATTTGATCAATAAAATTCCCAAATATGAAATATGGTTTGGTTCTTAGTTTTAAATAAAGAATTTCTTCAAAAGCATATATTCCTTCAATAAGGTCCCTTGCTGTTATATGGTGTATAGTTTTCCCAACATGAAGAATATCAGATATCAGGTTACTTGAAATATTGTATTTAATTTTTAATGCATGCTGTGGGAATGCTCGTGTTAGCAAATACAGATGGTAAGGAGTAAGTATCTTTTCATTCAATAAAAAGTATATCAATTTTTGGAACTCAGTATCTTCCATTGTTTCAAGGATTATTGGCAAAGATGGAAACAGGTTGTAGGGGTCGTTGAAGAATTGTAAAAATTGTGTCTCGATATCATTCAATGAATGGCATGTTGTATAATTGCTAACGTTTATTCTAAATAGTGTGAATAATTCTAGAGGCATATATATAGTAAAATACTCGTCGACAAGGTGTGGATTGTTACAGCGAATATATACACTAAAAAAAATATGCACACTATCACATGGTGTATATTCAAGAGGTTTGTTAAAAGCAAAGGTAGCCTGTAACTTTTTTTTTGATAATAAACTTAAACGCAATCCAATATTGGAAATGTTTTGTTGAATATAATCTATGATAACTTTGAAAATATCTTCAGAATCGGTTGTTATGATTATTGGATACTGTTTTGACGTTAATCTTTTTAATGTTACTACTACATAGTATTTCTTTACAATTCTTTTTCCTGCCTGCCATGGAGATAATGCAATCCCTTCACATATGCCTGAACTTAAAATGAAATTATCAAGACCATACAATAAACTGTAAAAAATCAGGTGTGATGCAGTATTATAAAACATTGCTGTACAAGTTATATATTTATGAAAAATCTATGAACATAAACGCAACATCATCTTTTCGGTCATGAAGTGGAGAAAAATGGTCAAGTGTCTGTAAAAGATGTTCACAGAAATCTTCGGGTTTTTCATTGTGTTGTTTTAAAAATTTTGCCAGTCTTTGTTCCCCAAATTCCTCTTTATTCTCATTTTTTATTTCAGTTATTCCATCTGTATAAAGGATGCACCTATCACCGTGTTCAAAATGAATGGTTTTTTGTTCATACAGTGATTCATCCTGGATACCTAAAAATAAACCGTTGGTATCAAGAGCAATAATTTTGTCAGCGCTTTTTCTATAGAATAGCGGGCGCGTGTGTCCAGCATTTGTGAATGAGACTGTTTTTTTCTCAACATCTATGACCATATAGAATGCAGTAATGTATTGCATATCTAAAAGTAATCCGCGCATTTCTTCATTAATTTTTTTCATTAATTCCTTGGTATTTTCTATTTCATATGCGTATATGCTGAATGTCATCTTGGCCATACTCATAACCAGTGCAGCAGGTATACCGTGACCAGTAACATCAGCTATCAGTACACCAACTTTTGAATCAGAGATTTTGTAGCAATCAAACAGATCACCACCAATATCTGCAATAGGAAGATATCTTCCACTGATAGATGGGTATGGAACAAAAGAAAAATCTTTAGGAATGATAAATTGCTGAAGCCGTTTGGCATATTCCAGTTCTTTTTGAATGAGCTGATTTTTTTCATAGAGTTCATCATGGGCACTTTTTAAGCGAAGCAAGGATTGAACTCGTGCTACCAGTTCTTTCTGGTTTAAAGGTTTTAATAAAAAATCATCTGCACCAATGGTTAATCCCTTAATCTTGGAGTTTAAATCATCAAGGCCCGTCATAAGAATGACGGGGATGAATTCATTCCCGATGTATTGTTTAAATTGTTCCAGAAAACCAAATCCATCCAGATTGGGCATAACAATATCAACTAATATTAAATCAAACTGTTTAGATTTTAATGCATTGAGCCCTTCTCTTCCATCTGCTGCTTCAAAAACATTTATGTTATATGCTGAAAGAGTATTTTTCACAATTGCTCTGTTTAATTTGCTATCATCAATAACGAGTATATTTTTTGGCATATCAGATGAATGAAAAGGTTGCAAAATCATAGTACCTGCTCCTTCACTTTACTTTTGTTGATGATGAAAAAAGCGCATATTGCTGTTCAATATATGGCCCGGAAGAATACGTAATATTAATATCTTTTATGATTCTGTATTCCTCATCTTTAAGTATATTGGGAGCATAAAGAGGTAGATTAATCTGGTCGCAGAATAATCGCAACCCATTGATAATTTTTATTCTGTCTTTAAAGTAATGGAGATTGCGTATTATATGTTCTGATAATATAACCAAAGAAAATTCAATTGTAGAAAGTGACTGCAGTAAATTACTCCCGATGTAACAGTTTGAAACAGCAAATTCAACTGGTGTAGTGTTCTTTGAGCTTAATCCATCATAGTGCAAGATGAAAGAGTGTAATTCTATCTCGGCAATAGCCAAAACTATTTTGTCCAGTGAAAGTTTGGTACACACTTCTTGAAGGGTACTTATCTGTAAAGATAGGTCTATAGAAGGGATCCAGTTGATGATAAACGGTAAATGAAATTTGTGAGCCGATACAATATTTGCTAATGAAGAAACAAACTGTAAGTAATGTTCCTCAGATGTAATTGCGTTTTTTATCATTATATCAAAAAAGTTTTTTGCCGATACCAGCTGTTTGCTGAATACATGACACAGTGATCGAGTAAATTCAGTATTATAGACTGGTAATAAAAAAATATAATCACTGATATCTTTTTTTGAATGAATTTCCTGCCAAAAAGATGAAATAATTTCTGCTTCATTGGCAAGTGATAGCAGGGGTGAAAAATTAGATTTTATTGATTTTATTTCCTGAAGTATTTTTCTGGCCAGATGTTTATGGAATGGAACAACACCATGGGCATAATGAATTTCAACATGGTGATGTATTGATTGCAGTGATATATCCAGCACCAGTTCTTTACAAAGTTTTGTAAATTCTGAAACATTAGTTTTTAATGCTGATGGAAATGGGAACAGGATAGCTATCTCATAATCATAAAGATCTGCAACAGTAACATATCGCTCATACGGAAAATGTATCTCGCAAATTTTGGGTATGAGTAAAGAAATATTCTCAATATCATATTCAAAATTTTTATATCCTCTATACTGGTAAAAATCAACAAGTGGTAAAACTTTAATTATTAAAACCCCTATAGCATCTATTGATGTTTCAAATGAAAGCAGGTTTTCAAGGACAACTGGGAGGTAGTGATACCCTGTTACAGGTTCGTGAAGAAATGGGTCAATGAAGATGTTTTTTATTATTTTATTTGTTTTTATATATTCCCAGAATTTATCGTTCCGGGACATTATTGGACTGAACGCATAGACACGGTTTCGTCCATCAGTTTTTGCTGAGTATAATGCCTGATCTGCACGTGACAGTAATTCTGATAAATTTATACCCATTGAAGGGTATTCTGAAATGCCGGCAGAAAAGCTGACTGAAAAAGACTTGTCAGGTGTATTTGTTTTAAAGTTGATGCTTGAAAACTGGAGCCTGATACGGTCAATAATTTTTTTTGCTTCTGTTGCCTGGACACCAGGGAAAATAACGACAAACTCTTCACCACCAAATCGTGCGGGTGTATAATTCTCTGATTGCAGTGATTTTAGCATATTGGCTAACTGTATCAAGACTATGTCCCCCACAGGATGGCCATAGGTATCATTAATATTTTTAAAGTGGTCAATATCTATAATTGTGATTGAGACGCATCTGTGAATGTTGCTTTCTATATCAAATGAAAAACGACGGAAAAATTCTTTGCGGGTAAAAAGGCCAGTGAGGTCGTCAGTTACGGATAATAAATACAGTTCATCATGCTGTATCAGTTTTGCATGGACCAGGGAATGCAATTCCTCATTTTTTAATGGTAAAGGGAGATATCCATCAGCACCTGCATCAATAGCTGAAATTCTATCCTGTATTTCATTATTATATCCAAAGACTATACAGGGAACATAACGGGTTATAGAATTTTTCTTTATAAGGCTGACAAGCTCAAACGCATTGATATCGGTAATATCGGTACCAATTAAAATTATATGGGGCAATTTGTATGAGATAAGGCTTAAAACTTCCATGCCAGTTTTTGCAAGTGTGATAGTGTATAAAGAGTCAGAAAAAACCTTAGTAATTGTACTGACAGCATCCTCATCTTTTGAAACAATAAAAATCTGATAATTTTTTTCTATTCTAGTTGTCATTATTCGTTAATAAC
The DNA here is from genome assembly GCA_040756435.1 of Spirochaetota bacterium. Taxonomy (NCBI): domain Bacteria; kingdom Pseudomonadati; phylum Spirochaetota; species Spirochaetota bacterium. The sequence continues at coordinate 5,125 of JBFLZD010000028.1, forward strand.
CTAATGTTTCATTTAAAATTTTTAATGCCTCAACCGCCGCCTCATCATAATTTTTGTTATGGTATTGTGATTCCTTGTATGCATAGTTAATACTACTGGAAGCATTGACCCGATGCAGGCCTTTGATTTTTGAGTTGTTCAATATTTTTATTACAGCTTCCATGTCACCTCCCTGAGTCCCAATGCCCGGAATGAGAAGTGGGATATCTTTTCCGGATTCTTCAAATACCGTGATAATATCATTGAGTTGCTGAGGAAATGTTGCACCTACCACAGCACCAATACCTGGAGTATACCATTCAAGTAGTTTTTTTGCAATTAATAAATACAGCGGTTCATTGTTTATAACAATATCCTGTATTTCTGAAGAACTTTTATTGGAGGTTTTAACAAGAACATAAAACCCTTTTTCGCGATAGTTACTGGTAAAAGGCTTAATGGAATCAAATCCTAAATAAGGTGACAGAGTAACGGCATCTGCATTAAAAAATTCAAAGGCTTCTTTTGCGTAGGCTGTGGCAGTCTTGCCAATGTCACCACGTTTAACATCAAGGATCACAGGAAATCCTTCATTCCTGAATATCGTGATGACATCACATAACGCAAGCACACCTTCAATGCCGTACTGTGCATAAAAAGCATAATTTGGTTTTACACATGCTGGATAAATATGAAGCTGCAAACATTTGTTAAGTATGCCCTCATAAAAGGCTACAATAGTATCGCGTATCGATTTCTTTTTGATGGGGATATCTTCAAGTACTGGGTCTAGCCCCATGCACACAATACTTTTATTTTTCCTGGAATAGTATGTCAGCGATTCACAATAGTTCATTCACGAAAGCTCCTGTAAATGTTTTGTATAGATTCCATAATTCTCATCGTCAAAAAGTACAAAATACACATCTATCACAAAATTTTCTTTTTCCATGAACTCAATGATAGTTGCTAGTGCTATGCTGCATGCTTCATCTTTTGGGTATCCATACACACCGGTGGAAATAGCGGGAAACGCAATTGATTTACAACCATTGTCCTTTGCAAGTCTCATGCTGTTGTAATATGAATTTTTTAAAATAGCAGCCTCATTGTGATTTCCCCCACGGTACACAGGGCCGGGTGTATGAATGACATGTTTAGCTTTAAGCCGGTAGCCTTTCGTGATTTTGGCTTCTCCGGGTTGAGCCCCACCCAATGTCCTGCATTCTTCTAAAAGCTGTGGTCCGGCGGCACGGTGTATTGCGCCATCGACACCACCTCCACCAAGCAATGAAGGGTTAGCCGCATTAACTATCGCATCAACTTCCATTTTTGTAATATCACCCTTTAGTATGTGGATATGTTTTAAAATTGTGCTTTTATGTACAGCCATTGGTACCCCCCCACTGTGTAATGTAGAAAAAATTTTTTTTACATGGTAAAAAAAGGTATTATTAATTGATAATAGTATTCACACTATACGTTTTATTCAAGCATATTTATTGAAAATGTTTACGAGATATATACTACAATGATACGGTATTTTGATATTATTGTTATAGGGGCAGGTCATGCAGGGGCTGAGGCAGCACTGGCTTCGGCACGCCGTGGTTTTACAACGCTACTTCTAACCGGTAACCTTGATACTGTCTGCCAGATGAGTTGTAACCCTGCTATAGGTGGGCTTGCAAAAGGGCATTTAGTGAAAGAGATTGATGCCCTGGGCGGGGAAATGGGTCTTGCAATAGATGAAACGGGCATACATTATAAGATGCTCAATAAAAGCAAAGGACCTGCAGTATGGGCACCGCGTGCTCAGGCAGATAAAAAGCAGTATCAGTTACGCATGAAGGAAGTTCTTGAAAAACAGAAGAATTTAACAATAATTCAGGATATAGTTGATGCAATTATTGTAGAAGGTGGGCAGGTACAGGGTGTTGAAACAATACGCGGGCAACAGCATATAGCTAAAGCAGTGATTGTATGTACAGGTACATTTTTAAAAGGCTTGATACATATTGGGAATTATAATGAAAAGGCAGGCAGGTTGGGTGATTTCTCGGCTGAGAAGCTTTCAGATTCACTGCGAGCCTTTGGATTCCCTGTTAAGCGATTGAAAACAGGAACCCCTCCTCGGGTAAATGGCAATTCAATAGATTTCAGCAAGTGTGAAGTGCAGCATCCTGATCCAGTACCGGTACCATTTTCGTATAGAACACATTCCATTAATCGCCCACAGGTCCCCTGTTATATTACCTATACAACCGAAACAACACACGCAATTATTACCAATAATCTTCATCTTTCTCCATTATACTCAGGGAAGATACAGGGGATAGGACCTCGGTATTGCCCGTCAATTGAGGATAAAGTTGTCCGTTTTTCTTCACGCAATAGGCATCAACTCTTTTTAGAGCCAGAAGGTTTGCACACCAATGAGTACTACATTAATGGTTTTTCAAGCTCATTGCCTGAAGATGTACAGTTAGAGATGATAAAAACCATACCAGGGCTTGAAGAAGTCCAGGTTATGCGGCCTGCATATGCGGTTGAATATGATTATGTACCTCCTGTGGAGTTATACCACACACTGGAAACAAAAAGGGTCAAAGGATTATACCATGCAGGGCAAATAAATGGGACATCAGGATATGAAGAAGCTGCTGCACAGGGTATTATTGCCGCCATAAATGCAGGTAATAAACTGTTAGGGATGCCACCGTTAGTTTTAAAGCGTTCTGAAGCGTATACTGGTGTACTGATAGATGATCTGGTTACCAAAGGAGCAGATGAACCATACAGGATGTTTACTTCACGCGCAGAATACAGGTTACTGCTGAGGCAGGATAATGCTGATGAACGGTTGATGCGTTATGGATATGAAATTGGCCTTATTGATAAAGCATTGTATGAGAAGACAGTAGAAAAGTATAAACGAATACAGGAACTGACAGATAGCATTAATACAGTATCTATTGTGATTGATGAAAAGTTACATGAAATCCTTAAAAATAAACAGATTGAAATAGAAGAGCGAAATCAGATACAAGCAGGAAAACTTTTGCGAAGACCAGAAATCAGTCTTGATGATGTGTTACCGTCTATTATACAAAGCGATAGTAGCCTAATAATGAATGAGCAGGAAGCAAAGATTGTTGAGATGAACATAAAGTATGAAGGCTATATAAAGAAAGACCTGGAGCGTATAAAAAAGCTGGAACAGATGGAAAACAAAAAAATACCCGAAACCATCAATTATGATGCAATCATAGGACTTAAGAATGAAGCACGGGAAAAGCTAAAAAAAATAAGGCCTGAAACCATAGGGCAGGCGCTGCGTATTTCAGGCGTTGATCCTTCGGATATATCAATAGTTTTAGTACATCTTGAATCATTACACAGAAAACAATCCAATTAAGTTACTAATATTTTCAATAAATTATATGTATTGTATGCTCTGAGATTCAATGTTCCACGTGGAACATTATGTCACATAACATTACTTCTCAATAAAAAGATTAAATTTAATTAGGAATAAATATCATACTACAAGTAAGGCTGTATACAACAAACTGTTGTGAAATTTTTAAAATTGTCTGATTATATACAGTGGTCATTATGATATAATCATTTTTACATTTGAGCAGTAAAATAAATATAATAAACACTTAGGAATTTAGATAACAATCAAAAGCTCATGCAATGCTTCTATCGATGATGCTATAATAACACGTTATTGAATTGGGTTCATTGTACTAAAAGAATTTTATAAAAGATAAAATAAACATCTCTTAATAGTATTAAAAAATAAAGAGAAATATTTTCACGTTTCATGTACAGGATTTTGCAATGTAAGGATGAGCAGCAAATTGAAGTAATGGCAGGATTTAGCATGCTAAATGGCCAGTGTTTAACTGGTAGTAACTAAATTCAATTAAAATGCTATGCAACAAATTTCAGCAGGTGGGTCTTTGGTATAATGTGGTGAAATGATTTTACACATACTCATCAAGGTACTTACTATCCATGTTTGACTATCTATACACAGGCACATGAACAAATACTAAATAAAACAGCATGAAGTGATAGGATTATGATCTATCATGAATACCATGCTGCAGTTGTAAATTAGTGCTATGATGTTGTCAAAGTGTTTATTAGTAATAAATATCGTTTTATGAGCATATAGAGATAGTGGTTTAAATATTTTATAGAAGATGTAATGAATTTGATCAATTCATGGTATAATACAGGAAATAATGTGTAATCCATAAGTTTACAATTATTAAATTGAAGATGAAATAGTCCAAAGTATATAAAGAGTAGGGGAAAGGGGGTGATGTGAATAAATTTTATATTTAACAAATCTATTGATTATTGATCATTACAGCACTATTGATTACAATAAAAAAACATGAACTTTCAAGAGAATTAATTTTTAAGATCATATACGGTCTGTGGAATATGTAGGTATTTTATCATAATAATTATAGTATAGCGGAAAGTTTTGTACATGAAGAAAGCAATATGAAATACATATTGAAAATAAAGATTAATGGTATGGAGATAATTTTTGGCTGATGAAAGAATAAAGTCCGACACAAAGTAGAAAAATGTAGACTCGTACTCAAAACATCCTTTTGAGGGTATATTCTCAAATAACAAAAACGTAAATGAGGTATCTTTGAATCATATACAATTGGGAGAAAGAATTGTCATCAAGAAATGGTATTCCATAAAGGAATATCGGTATGGGAAATAGCACGAATATTACAAAGGCATCCCTCAACAATAAGTAGAAAGATAAAGTGGAATGTAACAGGTGGATATTGAGTATAAGGCATAAAGAAATCGTAAAAAATTTCATAGCAATGGGGGCCGTCGCAAAACAAACCGTGGGGCTTGCACTGAGCATGTCGAAGTAAAGCAATCTCAATGCATCAGAAGACAAGATTGCTTTGTCACTTCGTTCCTCGCAATGACGTGGGTGCAAAGTAATTGCAATGAGGTGTCTTTGGGGACACCCTCAGGTGGTATAGCGTCAAATATTGCATGCGTAGTTCGAAAGGCTCACAATCAAGATCGTATAGATGGTCTCCGAGTGTTCCATAAAATCAGCAACCTTCTATCGAAAGAGGATAGCTTTTCTTAGATTGAAGTACTAAACCAATGCTGTTTAAAACCTGAGCTGTTGTAAGATTATAGAGTATAGAAAGAACAATGCATTTTTCTTTGGCACTTTCTATTGTTGCTGCCTGGACAAAAGAAAGTGAATGGTGGGATAAGGGCAATCCTAAAAAATTGCATCAGATAAGAATATTAATCTTGATAATGCACGTATGAATACATACACGTTCACAGAAGTCTAAAAGATGGAAATTTTGGTATGAGATTTTACAGGGATAGCTTAATGTTGGAATTCTATCTTGAAATGACAATTACTTTTAATTATTAATTAAGAAAGATTATTGCAAAGAATAATATATTCTGTTATACATTGATGATTTATTTATAGCTGAGTACAAGAGAATACGAATTATGCATAATTCAAATTCCGGCATCATACCCCAGGAAATAAACAGAAAGCTGCAGGAATATGCACAGCTTATACATGAGTATAATAAAAATACTAATATTACAGGATTAAAAGATAGTGAATCTATTTATAAAGAACTCATCATGGGGAGCATAACGCCTTTAATGCATGTAGATGTTCCACGTGGAACAAATTTTATAGATATAGGCACAGGTGCAGGGATACCGGGAATCCCGCTATTGCTGTATTTTGGCGGGAATATGAAAGGTGTTTTAGTAGATTCAAATAATAAAAAAATTAAATTCCTGTTGAATGCAATAGAAACATTGGGAATAACTAATATAGTTACGGTAATTCAGGGCAGGGTAGAAGAAATAGCAAAAGAAAAAGCATATAGGGATAATTTTGATTTTGCTGTTGCCCGTGCTTTTGCTCACCCGCTTATGGCACTGGAGTATGGACTGCCCTTTGTGAAGCAAGGGGGGTGGATGTATATATATTATGCTCTTAATGTGTATGAAATGAGAATACAAAATAATAAGATAGTGTCTACTGATAAAGAGATAATAGTAGAGTATAGTGATAATAAACAACATGAAGCAAATAATTTTGCAAAAAATGATATGGCAACATTAATTCACTATTTAAAAAAGCACGCACATAATCTTGGCGGACATATGGCTACGCTTGAAGAAGCAAGAAAATTGAAACTATATGAAGGTTTAATCTTTATGAAAGATAGGTACACGCCTGCAAGCTATCCACGAAAACATGCTCTTGTAAAAAGGGAAGTTGCGAATGTAAGGGATATAAGTTCATGAGCCATATAAAAAAGAAATATCTTCTTAGTATGGTTTTGGTGTATTGTATGACTTTTACAGGAATCAATGCTCAAATAAATCAAGGCCAGCTGCACAGTATGATAATAAAAGATGAAACTCTAATTGCACCAGGCATTGGGGCATCATCTACGGTGATTGATATGTCTGAACAGGAAGTTTTATTAATAAAGGGGAACCCTTTTGAAAAAACACAACAGGTACAGCATGATTTATTTAAGGATGTTTTAAAAATACAATCAGAAATTACGGTACCTTTTCATTATTTATATACTTACCGGAATCCATTAACCATTATAGGATTATATACTGGCAGGGTATCGTTTATTATTATATGGGGTTCATATGGTGTTTTAATTGATGGTGTGCGTTTATCAAAGGGTATAATGGCAATAGTATTTAATTATGGCAATGAAGGAATGAAGGTTCTAAAAGATGCAGATGGGTCAATCTACATGTATCCGTCAAAGGGGATTGCGTTTATTGATGAAAAGAGTGATGATACTGTAGATGGGGTAATAATTTTCAAGGGTAGTTCAAATCAATAATTATTATGCAATAGAAATTTTTGTGGCGATGCTTTCATGGATATGATGTGCAAGCATATCATTAATCCCATATTCATGAAAAACAATATCATCAATTGTATCCATTAATGTTTTCCGTTTAATTCCATCAACATTCCTGAGTTCTAAAGATAATTTTTTCAAAAGCTTTTTGTTTGTAGAATTAATTATTTTTATAGGCAGTTTCTCAAGATTACCACGCAAGACTTTAACAGTAAAAAATTGAGTTTCATAAATATATTGCAGCAGGCGAGAATTTAAAACAGCTACAAGGACATCAGGGTCCAGCTGCGGTGACAGTGGAATAAAACCATTAACATTGTTAAGTGTATACAATCCATGGGGGTCAACGGCAAAGGTAAGATACCTGCCGATAAATTTATATAGTATTTTATTTCTTGTAAGGTAACATTGCTGTTCGGCAACTTGTTGTAATGTGGCCACATTATATTTAAAATAATGGTTACTGAAATTAATACGAAATTTCTCTACATCTTTGCCTATGATTATTGGATCAGGATGTGTTGAGTTTTTGATAGTGCTAATGTGATAGTCATTATTGCCAGTGACAATACCAAGAAAAAATTTAACCCTGTCTTGTAATGTAATATACGGCAGTGTATGAATGTGCTCTAATAATGCTACTGCTTTGCGGGTATAATTGATGGAGAAGATAGATTCATGGGAAGTACAATACATTTGTTGGGGTATCAAATGTGCGATAGTTGTTAATGATTTTGCATGTTTTATGTGAACAATATGTTTCCTGCGAATTTCTTCCCGTGGCTCCTTTTGAACAGTAAGCGATATGGCAGGTGCATACACTCCTTTAAAACAATCTCCCCATTGAACTATTTCTTTAATTATGGTGTGCGAAAGTAGCATATGGCGTGAGTTCTGATGTGCTTTAATGTTGAGGTATGCTTCAGGAATTAGAAAAGATAAAATTCCGCGTTCGTGCAAAAAAGAAAGTGACTGCTCAATAAATAACGTAAAACTGTTTATACCACTTTTGGCTGAAAAATAATGCTGTTTGAAGTATTGCTTTTGTTCATGTGTGAAATGTGCACCCCAGGGGGGGTTGCCAATAATGATATCAAATCCAAATGCATTATTTTTATTAAAAAGGTCTTCTGCTAAAAGCATGTCCCTGTTGAAAATATTAGTATGGGTTCCTGAAAGTCTTTTTATATTCCACTGTGCAATCATACAGGCAATGGGATCAATATCATAGCCAAAGAGATTATTGTGGCAGATAGTGTATGCAGCTTCTTGCTGAGAAATACCATGTTGTTTGTAAAGCTCCATAAGATATTGATATGTATAAATCAAAAACTGACCTGATCCACAAGCAGGATCTAAAATTTTAACAGTAAAAGGATTGTCGTGATATTGCAGCGCCTGTTCAACCATATACTGTACAATAGCAGGTGGGGTGAAATATTGCCCTTTCTTTTTTTTGTCATGGGTGTCTTTGATGTTTTGGTAAATATAACCTGCTATATCACCATGCTGTATTATGTCCCATCCACTCATTACCCGTAGAAGGTCATTGCATGCTGTGATTCCCTGATTTGATAATGGGATTGTCATTTCCTTTTGGAAAAGAATATGTTTCAGTATTGCTGTGATGGCATCGGTTCTATTGGCTAAGCCATCAATATCTTTTTTTAGTTGCCCAATGCAGAAATCGATATAATGAATGTTATACGTAATATATGAATCAATTTTTTTTTGCATGGTAACTATCGGTTACAAAAAAATGAAGAAAAGATTGTTCATATTTACATATCGATATATTGTACAAAAACGATTAGCATTTGTGAGGAAACAATGCACGAATTATCCATCATGTCCAATGTCCTTGATATCGTTGTTCAGCATGCATCACAAAACGGTGCCAGTAAGGTAACTAAAATACATCTTCTGGTTGGGGAATTGTCGGATTATATTCCTGAATGGATGCAGACATATTTTGATTTTGTAAGCAAGGATACCATTGCTGAGAATGCTGAACTGGTTGTTGAAATGGTGAAGGCATCACTCAAATGTGATGATTGCGGCAATGAGTTTACCTTTAATAAAAATGACTGGCAATTTAGCTGCCCTCAGTGTAATTCTCCCAATATCACTATTATATCAGGAAGAGAGCTTACGGTAAAAAGTATAGAAATAGAGGGGTAGTATGATGACTATAGCAATAGTTGTAGTGAGTGATAGGTCATACAGAAAAGAGCGTGAGGACCTTTCAGGCAAGGCTATAGAAGAGTGGGCTAAAGACAGGGGATATAGTGTGGTTGAATTTTGTATTGTTCCTGATGAGCGCGAGATGATAGCACAAACATTGCGGAACCTGTGTGCAAAGAATATTAATTGTATTTTGACAACAGGAGGGACTGGATTTGCTCCCCGCGATGTCACGCCTGAGGCAACGGCTGATGTTATTGAACGCTATGCTCCAGGATTTGCTGAAGCCATGCGCCATGCTTCACTTGCAATAACCAAACATGCAATGCTGTCACGGGCAATAGCGGGTATCAGGGGATCTTCAATTATCATTAACCTTCCTGGAAGCCCAAAAGCTGTTATAGAGAATTTAGAGGTTATACAGGATGCCCTGCCGCATGCTGTAAGGCTTGTGCAGGGTCAGGTTAAAGACTGTGCCCATGAATAAAATTTGATTGTACTGGCCATCCAACTGTACCGATATTATATATAGTACACCTATCTTTACTGTTTATGTGTTTTCATGCTACTACGTGAGTTTATTAAAAAAGTGTTTTTAATGTATGAAAATGCGGTCAATCATCAATTGGTAACACCACCTATGTGATAAAAATGGATTAGGGAGTCAATTGGATCAGAGAAGCAGTGAGAAATCTTGATAGAAGTCATATAAGGCTGTGATGAAATTTGTTATTATGTATTATGCATATATGAAAAAATCTATGAAACGATATCTGAAATATGCTGCAATTGTGGGTGCATACGCGGTATTTCTTTATATACCTGGTATACTGTTTGCAGGGCCAATTGTTGCCATTGAACGTATCATTGTAGATTCATTGCCTGAGATTACCATAAAGGGTGTAGTACACAAACCGGAAGGAATACAGATTAGTACTTTGGACAGAGAAAATTTTGCCATTGTGGAAGATAACACACAAATACATGAGTTTACGGTAAAGTCACTGGATGCAGATGGATATATTGCACTGTGTATTGATGCAAGCAAGAGTTTATCAAAGAAAAATTTTCTAAAGCTTAAAAAAATAGCTATAAACATTATAAACAAAAGTAAAGGCAAATATAGGTTTATTGTATACAAGTTTAATGATGAAGTTGTAACACTGAGTACATTTTCAAAAGATATACCTTCTACTGAAACAATTGAATCAATTCAGCAACATGGCAAACGAACGAAGCTATATAATTGTTTGTTTGCTGCTACTGAAGAATTAGCTCGAAAGAAAGGTAGAAAATCCATTATACTTTTAACTGATGGAAAAGATGAAGGTAGTTTTATGTTGCCTGATGACGTTGTTACAAATGCCCGTGAGCATGCAATTCCTATATATACCGTTGTCCCTGAACGGTGTTCAAAAGCTGCTGTAGTGAGCAGATTAAGTAAGATTACCAAAGGGAAATTGTTTGTTGCCACTGTAGGGGTAGAAGATACGGTGATTGACGTACTCCATACACAGTCGCAATCCGAAACCATACCATTTGAAATAACGTTCAAAACAAAAAAACATGATGACGCCATTCATCCCATAGAAGTACAATTTAAACACAGATCCATTCAGGATAATGATACAGGGTATGCAAAATACTCTTTTCCAAAGAATACCTATACAATACATACTGATCTGCCATTTGTGGTGCTGGCAGGGATTATTGTGCTTTTAGTGGTAGCGCTGGTTATTGTTATTCTGGTATTTATAAATAAATGGAAACAGATCGTTGAGCTTGTAAGCATGCAACGAATTCCTCAGCCAGTGAGTCGTTACTATTCTTTGCTCTATGAAAAAGATGAAGCTGTAAAAAAAGATACAGATACGTTGCTTTTATCAACATCTCCTGAATACAGTTATACCAATGCATGGCTGGTTGAAAAAAGCGGACCTGAAACGGGGAAAAAATTTCCTCTTATATGGGATGAGGTAACAATAGGACGGGATAAAGAGAATACGATAGTCATCAATGATGATGCTGTTTCCTTAAAACATGCAAAAATTAAAAAAGTTGGGAATACCTACTATTTATTTGACCTGGCAAGTGATAATGGCACATTTTTAAACAATAAGAAATTATTGCGTCCCAAACCTCTTTCTGATTGGGATGAAATACAGATAGGGCGAACAACCATACTGTTTCGCGGAACAAAGATAAAACAATCATAATATGCCTCTCAAAGTACTATTGCTATCACCGCCAATATTTGATTTTTATTATAGCTTTCACCGCTCAGAACCATTGGGGCTTTTGTACATTAAAGAGGTATTAGCAGGATATAACTGGCTTGACGTAACAATCTTTGATGCGCGCTATAAAGGCACTACCAAAGTAATTCCAACGCCTGAGCTATTCAATTATCTTGATCATATGTATGTAAAAGATACGTCATGGTTTAGCCTTTTTTTTGGGTATAAACGATTTGGATATTCGTATGATACTATTGTTAAATATATAAAAGAAAATGCATATGATGTTGTGTGTATAACCTCTTTATTTTCAGCATATCATCATGATGTGGATGTTCTTGTAGAAAGAATTAAAAAAGAAACAGGGGCGATAGTTATTGTGGGAGGTTGGGCTGTATGGGCTGATACAAACATTTTAGAAAACGGCAAGGCTGATTTTTATGTTCGGGGTGATGGTGAAATTACATTGCCTTCGCTCCTTCAGGAGATCCATTGTTCAAATGGCAACATTTCACATCTTCCCAAAATCATTGATTGTGACAGTTCATTGGTCAATGAATTCTTTATGCATAAATTCCCACATCGTGATACCTGGTATACATATTATGGTAAGCGAATGGCAAATATCATATGCAGTAAAGGTTGTGTGTATCACTGCGATTTTTGTTCAATTCATTCTCGGTATCGCTACTACCAGCGCAGTATTGATTCAATACAGCAAGAACTAAAATACCTGTATTCACACGGAGTGAAAATAGTCAATTTTGAGGATGACAATTTTTTATTTAACAGGAGGTTTGCTAAACAGTTACTATCGCTTATGAAATACTATCATACGAAAGGGATGCAATTTTTATGTATGAATGGTGTAACAGCACCCAATCTATATGCGGTGATTGATGATGCGCTGGAAGCTGGATTTTTAGAATTCAACCTCTCGCTTGTTTCATCACATGAAGATGTTGTTGCACATCACAATCGTCCAGCATTACACAAGATTATAAAAGATATTGCCTGGAAAAGTGTGGGGAAAGTCAGGGTGATAGTGTATATCATTGCGGGGTTACCTGGTGCTACGGTTCAAACATGTATTGATGATATTCTTTTTTTAGCTTCGTTACCTGTGATAATAGGATTTTCTCCTCTTTACTTGCTTCCGGGTGTGCCATTGTTTGAAAGCATGGGGGTACCTGAAGACAGGCGGTTGTGCAGAGGGAGTGCCTTATATTCTTTTGGACAAGGGTTTACCAGGGAAGATATTGCATCACTGTGGAAGGTATGCCGATTTATTAACAGGCTTAAAATAGCTGATGGAAGTAATGATGAGGTGAGAATGCATTATGAGTTCTACAAAAAAGCCTGCCATGAACATGTGTGGTATTATCGTGACGAAAGTGGTTTATGGCATGAAGGCTTTTCGTTTTCTGCAAACCTTCCTGAAAGCTTTACTATATGTGATATCAATGGTGCCACACGATATATTGGCTGAGTTATTCTTTATACATGATAAACAGATAATTAAATCCTCGTAAGAAAAAATTTCCCTCTAATGCTGCCTTGTGGTAATTTCCCATCTGAAGTGTCTTGTTGTGGCGTACTACTGCCATTATATCAATGGGGATAAAATATTTTGTCAACAGTGAAAACAAACGGAATCCAATAGGTACAAATCCATCTTTTTTATTGTAGTAGTCGCATACGTATAAGCCCATGTGGTGTTCATGTTTTAATATTCTATGAATCTCATGTATAACCTGTTCCATAGCGGTAAAATACTCTATTTCAGTTGCTTTCAGTTTGCCAATACAATCCTTTTCGTCAGAATAGGTTATATTGTCGCCATAGGGTGGGTCTATGAAGACAAAGTCAGCTTTATTGTTTTCAAGAGGCAATGAACGTGCATCAGCTTTGATTATGTCTTTGCGGTAGGGGTGAATATCATAGCCCAGGCATTTTCTACCGGTATCTTTGCAAACATCAATAGTAGTTCCACTACCACACATGGGATCAACAACAAGATCTCCCTTTTGTGTATAGCGCATAAGAAGATTCCAGATGATATATGACGGTGTAGCACCAGGGTAGTTCTGGTTGCCCTGTTGCTTATCTCCATAATGCTGTGAAGGATAATTCCACAACGTGGTGGTTTGCATGCTTAATGGTGGTTTAAACATATACTGCTCCCTTTCTAGTAAACTATACCAGTAAATAAATATATCAATTATTTTAAGCAATTATTACTAAAAAATAACAGATGGATATTAAAGTATATACTGTTTGAAGTAGTACTATTACGTGAATAATAAAAATAGAAAAAATTTTTTCTCAATTTTAGATATATCACAGAATGAGAAGAAAAAAAATACTACTAATGCTAAATCAAGTATAGAGAAATAAATAATTTTGGAACAGTGGCATGAGCATTTCCATTGCCTTTGTATGCATGAATGTGAATTGTCTAATTTTTATAAAGACGAGTAATAAAGTAATACAGATAAAAGGAATATTTTGGAGGAAGTGTATGGATAATAAAAGTTCTGATTGCATTGCTCAATGTTATGTTCTGTATGGCAATTATATCAAAAAAATTATTGCACGGTTTTGTTCTGATAAAGATGAAATTGAAGATATATTTCATGATGTTTTTTTAAAGTTGTTACATGCTGGCTTTTATAATGATCCCCATTCACGTAAAACTAAAAACTATATCGTAAAGACAACACGACATATATGTATTTCCCGTATGAGAAGGGAAATTGCACGGCAAAAGTATTGTAACAGTAAAAATCCAGACACTTTTATGGATATAGAGACTGTCACTGATGTACAATGCAAGGATATTGGCGATACTGTCATTGATGGTATTATTGTGAGCACTCTCAATGATGTTATTGATGAACTTGAACATGATGAACAAAATCTGATATTTGATAAATATTTTCATAACAAGAAATATATACAATTGGCTGCGGAGCAGGGTGTTTCATATCATTTTATAAAAAGAAAGCTTTTAACAGTTAATAAAAAGTTAAAGCATAAATTGATGAATACTATTGCATATCCATAAAGCTTACCGATGGTTTATTATTTAGCTTGAAATTTATCGATATCTATTGTAGAAGTAGCCTGTTTATATATGCAACATTAATTCATAGATATCGGAAGGTTTTGCTTTGAGATATATAATTATTTTATTTTGTTTTTTTACAATTTTGTATGCTTTGTTTGTAGTTCTGGTTAATGTTCTGAAGCGGTTTTCGTATGCAGTGAACAGGTGGTTTTCATTTATAGCGTTGCTTACAGCAGCAATGATTTCATGCCTGCTGATTCCTTTTTTTATTTCAACTATAGCAATAACAGAGTTAACACGCTGGTATTTTGCATTGATTATAATCATTAATCAGGCTTTCTTCCATTATACACAGATATTCCCACGCTGGGAGAAAAAGAGTCCTCTATTTATTATAATTATTTCAGCAATTCCAGGAGTGGTTACTTTTTTGCTTACGGCGGTAACCGATGGTATAATTCTTTCTGCTTCTTTTGATGGTCTCCATATTCAGTTTGAATATGGTCAGTTTATAGTGCTGTATCTGGTTGTTTTTGTTTTTTATATTATGGGAACGTTCCTCACCCTGTATTATAAAGTACGACGCCTGGAGAATACCTCTTTCAGGTATCAGCTTTTTTATGTGTTTATGGGGAATCACGTTGGTGCACTCATAATACTCATTTCTTTTATCATAATGCCCTATGTTTTCAAACGCTTTGAATATCACAGTTTAGGAATATCCTCTGCAGCTTTGCTATTATTGTATATTAATAACTATGCTATCTCTGATGAGCGATATCTTAACTTTAAAGAATTTTATCTTAAAATTGTGTATTATAGCGTTGTGCTGGTATTTACAGTAATTCCAACATACTGGATTCTTGTTACCAGTTACCGGTATTTTCTGGCAGGAGGCCAGATACCTGCAGTTGCTGTCGCCTTTTTAAATTTCGTATATTTAGTTTTCTTCACCAGGGTTATACAGCCATATTTAGAAAAATTGATTAAAAGAGAATATGCTGAATTAGAAAAACGTTTTAATGAATTTATTCAGGCATTATCGCAGGTTGAAGAATTTGAAGGTGATCCCACATACTGGGATAGGTTCTTTACTGCCACAATGGATTCACTGGAATACCTTTTTAATGTAACATCTGCTTCATTTTTAATGTATAATGAATTGGAAAAGGCATATATTTTGAGCCATGCTATAGGGCAGCAGCCCCAGGTAAAAAGAATATCTGTTGATGATTCACTGGTTCAATTATGCCAGATAGCAAAAACAACAATACATCAATCATTATTCTACACTGATGAAATATTTAAGCCGTATGATGATGTACTGGCATTGGTAAAAAACAATGCTATTGAAGTTATTCTCCCATGTTTTGACCAGTCGGGAAAACTTATAGGAATACTTTTTATTTGCCCTCATAAAAAAGGAAGGCCGTATACATTTAATGAAATTGAGTTTATGGAGTTGTACAGAGTAAAATTTAACAGTGCACTTGTTAATTCACTTCAGATTGAAGAGGTCAAGTCAAAACAGGTTGGCGAACATGATAATTTAGTTGTGAGTGCTATAAAAAATTCAATTATCCCCCGTCAGATGCCCTATATTGAGCACATCAGGATAAGCTCATTTTTTATGAACAATTCTAATTTAGGAGGGGAATTCTTCAATGCAAAGGTTTTACATAAAAATGCACTGGCCTTTTTAATAGCCGATTGTTCCTACAGTGGAGTGGATGCAGCAGTATTGGCATTGGAACTCTATGCTGCGTTTGAGTCTTTATCCCCCCTATATGACACTCCGGAAAAAATTATGCAGTTATTGAACTGGGTGGTATGTACATCCAAATTTACTGAAAGGTATGCCACTTCATTTTGTTTTACATTTAACTCTGAAGCACTATCACTGAAATATATTAATGCAGCGTTTAATCCCTTGATTATATATGAAATTCAAAATGATAGTTTTATAGAGTTAGATACAAAAGGAATCCCCATTGGTATAGAGAAAGATTTTATCTATGAATCAAAAGAATATGTAATCAAAGGGCCATGTATTGGTTGTATTTACTCTAATGGCATTACGGGTGCTGTAAATCAAACAGGGCAACCATATTCTATTGGAAGAATTAAAGATCTCATAAGACTCCACAACAGTGAAAGCCCTGCTCTTATAATCAGGCGTATTTCTTCAGACATAGATACATATACAAGCAATACAGCTGTTAAAGAAGATATCAGTATTATTATATTTCGAATAGAATGATTATTCCCAATATAATTTATCCAATTATAGTAGTGTCATCATGATTAATATTAATTTTGAAGAATCAGCAAAAACTATTACATCTTTGTTACAGGAACAGAAAAATATAGCAATTATTATAAAAGGTTCTCCAGATCCAGATGCATTAGCTTCGTCATATTTTTTCTGGAAACTATGTACATTGTTACATGTTAAAGCCACTATATATGGATTTATGCCTGCTTCTCTGCCATCTAATAAAGAATTTATATCTATTTTCAATATACCGTTTAACATTGTAGCGGATTTAAAAGAAATAAATCTTAGCAGATTTTCAGGGTATATTGTATGTGATTATCAGATAGCAGCTCTTGAAGATAATTTTGCTACTATTCCCTGTATAATCCATTTAGACCACCATTCACCAGCGGAACATGATGTTCCTGCACGTTTTCGCCTATTAACTGATAAAGTATCTTCAACAAGCACACTCTGTGCATTGTTGATGCAGCATATATCATTTGTATCATTAGAAGATGTTCCCAGTCTGGCAACATCACTATATGTAGGCATTAAAACGGATTCTGATGATTTTAAACATGTGGGTGAATATGATACAATGGCACTGGAATATATTAAGCCATTTTGCAATATGACAATAATTGAACAGATTGAAAATACGCCTTTAACTCCGCATGCATTGAGCCTGTTACAGAAAGCAATGAAAAACGCCATTGTTTATAAAGATTGGCTTATTGCTGGGGTTGGATTTGTGGAAGAAAGGTATCGTGATACTATCGCCATTATTGCGGATTATCTTTTGCAAAATAATCCTGTTGAGCTTGTGGTAGTATATGGGGCAGTGTATCATAATAATCACACTAAATTGGATATTGACGCATCATTCAGGACAAGAAGCGAAGATTTTGATTTAAATGAGCTCATAAAAAATATTACTCCTGATGGCGGCGGACGCAAGTACAAGGGTGCATTTCAGGTTCATATTGATTATTTTGTACATTGCCCTGATCAGGATACGTTGTGGGAGATAATAGAAATAACTACAAATCAGATATTAAAAAATCAAAGAGATAGTAGTTTAAAAATTGTATTGCAGAGTAAATTTAAAAACTTTAAAAAAATACTTAAACATTTATTTCGCTTATAATAATATAAGGGAACTTCTAAAAAACTTTTTTTTGGATGTTCCCTTGTGGGCATAATACATAGGATAAAACTGCTTTATTTTTATATGAATAATCGGAAAAAAGCAGTTTTAAGAGATGCCCATAGGAATGTTTGATTATATTAAAATAACAGGCTGAATTGGAAGCCAAGCTCATAAGATATAATCTCACGATTAACGTCATTTGTTTCCCTATTTCTATAGCGCTCCAGTATGCCACGTGCAATACATGAACCCTGAACATTTTTGTGGACATTTATTGTGAGGCTTGATGATATGCTGTACAGGTCGTATGGTTCAGGTGAAGTGTAGTAGGTATAATTATAGCGGTTCAGTGTCATGAGATATTCTAATCGAAATATTGGTAATGCTGTTAATGTGTACCAGGTACTGAAGAAATCATAAATAAACGGGACATCTGTTTCATAAATTGTAGAAAATGTGTATCCCTTGTCAATATTTGTAAATGGTGATTGTACCATCATATTGTAAAAATAGATATCATCTTTTGCCGATCGCTCATTATCATCAATCGGGATAAATTCATGCCATTTCTGGGTACGGTAACTAATCCCAAATTTTGCAGCAATACTTGACCTGTCCCATTTAAATGTTGCTCCAATGCTGGGTGTGTACTCATCCTGCAGTATATTGGAAGTAATACGAAGGTATCTATTCCATTGATATTCTAGTAATGCAGTTGCGGAATGGTACGGAAGATCGGGCCTGTTTGGTCTGAAAAAACCAGAGGAAAATATTTTCATTAAATCACATGATAATGATGAAACAAGAGTATAGGTAACAACCTGCTGGGAGGCGGTATTAACACCGTTGCGGTCTGAAACTGAATGAATACTGCTGTTTAAAAATAAAACAAATGGCGATAGTTCCCAGTTGATACTGAATGAAGCATTATCTAACAGCCTGAAATAGTTATTGTAATCTGAGAATGGAGTTCCATTAACTTCTGGCTGAGACGATACCGTATGGGTTACAAAATCACGTCCGTGAGCGTAATTTGATCTTCCTTTAAAAAAATGCCATGGGGGATAGTGAATAATGTTATATATGGGGCCAGCACATAGATTCAAATAACGACTTACTCCATATTTTTCTTCATAAAAATTTATAGACTCACCTTCATAGGGCACATTAATCTCATTCAGTGTGCTTGCACGAGTATAGTTGAATGAACAACTTTTTATACTGGGGAATAAAGTTTGGAGATTTATGGGTACAGCAATTGTACTGGATAGAAATCCCTGTGTAGAACGGGTGCGATTGAATCCCAGAGTCATCCATGTATCATAGGATTGCAGGTCTTTGAATTGATTTTCAAAATATGAGATTTCGTATGTTATAGAAGGGTTTATAAGCTTATAACTTTTAAGGCCAAAGGAAAGTGAACTTTTTTTCAAACGCTCAATAAATCGTATACTATCTCCATATATAAAAGGAATGTGATATCCTGAACTAATCTCCTGTGATAATGCTGGGTTTATGTCAGTTACCGTTCCTGAGTAGGTGATAAATTCTTCTGTTAGTAGTTGTATGTTGGGGGAAATAAAAAAATGAGGTAATTGATAATTAAAATTCATTGAACAGGATTCACGCTGTTTTTTTTGAGTGTTTGTTCCTGTTGCTACTGATTGGGTGTTTTCTTTGAATATATCTTCTTTAAAAGAAGTATCAAGGAGTAATCTGTATGAAAAATCTCCGCCCAATACATCATGTAACGATTGCTGCACGCCAACTGTTGCCTGATGTGTTATTTTGCTGGTGTCATTATCAAATGTGTTTACATCCTGATAATATGCCTGCTTGTTGGTGAAGTTTTCATAATTATAGAGCAGGTTAAGCTGTGGAATTGTTGTATTGGGAGGTGAGAGGGTTGAGGCAAAATGGATTTGTTTTATACTGGTTATTCCTCTTCTGGATGCGGTTACCTGCTCATTAAGACTATCAGTTTGCGATTCTTCCTGAATAAAATCAAGTGATGTGTGCCAGTATGGAAGCACCTGGCAGGTTACTGTTGCCTGATTATAGTCTTCAGAAATATCATTATATGGTTGACCTATCGTATAAAAATTATTCCCATGCTGTTTTTTTAAATATGATAGGGTAATATCCGAAAACACCGGAGTCCCTGCTTGTGTGCGGGTAATCGGTTTGGTAATTTTTATGGTGCCTTCATACCAGTGAGCGGTATCTTCAAGTGTCATGGGGTCGCTGGCATAGATATCGTCAAGCCAGAATTGGCCACTAGTAGTGGTATTCTGCACTGAAACTGTGATAGCTATTATTCGTTTAAGATCAGGGTTACCTTCTTTTTTTATGAATTGAGCATTTGTATTGTTGCATTGTAATGACAAAACAATATCTTCCCAGGCTTGCATAAATTGTGGGTTGTATGAGTACTCTAAATAATCATTATCTGAAGAATGCAAACGGAATATAAGTGTATCACCTGATGTATAATTTCGTATATTAATCCAGCAATGGACATTGCGATAAAACCTGAGATCCATTGGTTTATAAAATTTTCTTTTTATAGTGGCTGATGTAATTGAAGTATACGTTACATTCAGGGCAGATTCCATAGTCTGGCTGAGTTCTTTTTTACTTTTATCACCATACAGACTGGTGTAAATATCACTTTTACTGCGAGCAAATGACTCCTGCGCATATTCTGAATCATTAAGTGAATCAATAAGGGTAAGCTTCACTTTGTCGATATCAGTGCCACTTGTGCCATCAATACTATCCACCTGCCAGTGCATGGTAACAAAGCGAATGGTGTCAATGAGGATGGTACCAGTTGCTGCTGATTTTTTTTGTAATATGAGTCTAATAGCATATATTTTTTTCAATATATCCTCAAATGCATCTGGCAATGCGGTATATAAAGCGGGGTTAGTTTTGTTTATATAAATACGAACTCTTTGCCATGTAGTATTGGCACAATCCACGGTAATTGGGGTTATTAATCCGGGAACACGTATATTTTGTTCACCGGTATCAAGCATCCCATTATCATTTAAATCCTCAGTATTGAGCACGCCATCGCCAATGGTGGTAGATGATACAGCAGGCCCAGAGCCCACAACTGTTGTAAATGGATTGTCAAACGTATATCCTGTATCTTCAGAAATATTTTTATTGGTATCATAATCTAAAAATCCGTTATGATTACTATCTTCAGTATCAAGAATCCCATCACCGTCACTGTCTTCATTTATGGAACCTATATCAAGGTACATATCAACAGTACCAGTACCACCTGTACTACGATACCATATCTCAACATATTCTAAGTTGGAAAGATCAGTGGGTTTTTGGGATAGTGTACGGGTAACAATAGATATACATTCCCCCGATGAAAAATCAAAGTTTAAGCCTAAAGAACGCTGGGATTGCTCGCTCTGGAGCGACGGTGCAATGTGGCCAGTAGCAACATTATAAGGGCCAGGCTTTTTGGAGTATGGCACATTAATAGGGGTAAAGTCTAAACCATACAGTGTTTCAGGATTATTACTATCGCGATAAAATTTATAATAGATGCGGGCACGTTCATTCTGCGATATACTAGGGGGTAAAGAGCCCAATACCCAGTCTTTTTCTGACATTGATACTGTTAGCCCAGAATAAATTGATTCAAAATCATCTATCAGTCCTTTGCCAAAGGTATTGATGCTGTGATAGCTTTTTGCGTACTCTGCATAGCCTTTGAATAGTACCGGTACGGTAATAAGGGATTGCGTAATTTTTGAGGCAAATGCTGATATATCATGAGGGCTCACTTCAACGGAACTATCGGCCTCAATAACCGTAGTTTGTGTTGGTTCATTGCCTAACAGAGGAACAGTGGATGCCATGCCCTGCGTGGTATACAGAATAGTCCCACCAACATTAATATTTTTATTCAAAGCATAATCAGCTCGCATGCCACCAACGAATTGCTGGGCCTGTCCTTCAAAGGGGAGGTATTGGTAGCTTATTTCAATATCGGTTTCAGGAGTGATTACAGGATTCCCTGGATTGGTGAACTGGAAAAAACCCGATGTGGGGTCAACACTGTACAGGCTTTCGGCAATCTGAATGCCATTAATCTTAACCCGTATGGTGTCAGGGATGATATTGACATGTTTTAGCTGAAATCCCCGTGACTGACTGTATCCTGCAATACCAATCTTATACTGGGATACGGTATATGCCTGAGTTTGTGATTCAGTGTAGATAATTTTTTGTGATTGAGCGGACAAAAGCTGTTTAAATGGTTCACGAAGCTTAAACGTAATTGCGCCAGTGTTATAATCAATAATGAAATTTCCTAATTTTTGTATGTCGGTTCTGGACATAGGAAAAAGATTGTTAAAAAAAGATATTTTAACGTCATCAGCACGAATGTTTTGTAGCCCTGTATTATATATTCCGCGAATTTCATATATGTCTATGTTTAAAACACCATCGTTGTTGGTATCTTCACTTGGGTCAAGAGTGCCATTAAAATTAGCATCCTCGTGAATTGATGGACCACATTTAATAAACACACATATTTTACCGGGAAATTGCGGATGATTGGTAATTGCAGAAGGGTCGGAAGTCTGTGTGGTCCCACCATTTCGAGTATAAACTGCAAATATTTTTGCCTGGGGTTTAAAAGCTTTTAACAGGGCGATAGTTCCTGTGGAAAAGTTTATGGTATACTCAGAGCCCTGCTGTAATTTTCTGAAATATCCCAAAATGATAGAAGGATTATCCCATCTGTGAAGTTCCAGTAATCCACTTTTATCCTGTGTGATAGCATCATCTGCATACAGTTCAAAACCGGAGCTATCGATACCAACAGAATAGGGTGTGTAGGTTGATGGATTGACTGGTGCAGATGTCCATGTAATGGTTGTATACATGTTTGATGGGGGAGTATCCACATTGTCATAGCGTTTGAATGGTTCCAGCTGATAATATGTTGCCTTTGTATATTGGAATTCCTGCAATGTAATGCTTGCACTGGAAAAGTTACCCTTAAAATGTTCTATCTCACTGACACCCTTTGCCACTGAACCAAACGCTTTGACCTGTAAATTGCCCTTTTTAATGGTAAAATCTATACCCATGCCCTTTGATGTGGTGTCATCATACACTGCATATTTTGATTTATTCACTTTTATGGTTATATCACCGGCATTAATCTCACGTAAAACTTCATCGTCTTCTACAGCTTTGTATTGCATTATATAGGTGTTGGTGCGCTGCTGACTATCGTGGTCAATGTATAGGGTAAGACGCTTACCGGCTTTGCCTTCGATATGAAGCTGCATGGTTTGTTCAGGTGTAAAACCGGATTGGATTAATGCAGATGTTGGTTTGTCTTCATCAAATCGTTTGTACTTATTGCTGGTAAAAAATGACTTTCCATATCGTGCGTTGAGATTCATTGAACCATATGACAGAATGTCATAGGGCTCTTCTTCTATGAGTGGTTCGGCTCCGGGGACAGTAAATTTATACTGGGGCTCTATGATGTATTTTGTCCAGTCTCCCTGATTATAATCAAATGGCGATTGTGCATGGGGTTCTATTTCTGGCTGTGTAGAGGACGGGGGGTGTATTTTTTCCTCTGAAATTTTGTATGTAGTGATATAATCATTAATGCGTTGGTGAAACGGACGAGATAATTGCTGGGAGATAACTATAGCAGTAGCTGATGACAGCAATAAACCAATAACAATGATATTGGATAATGATTTCATGTGTTATAATTACAAGCATGTATAGAACAGGGAAATAAAAATATTACCACATCTTGCTCATATATGGGTAAGGATTTATTGGCACCCCGCCTAAACGTATTTCATAGTGACAGTGGCTCCCCGTTGCAGAACCGGTTTGGCCAACATAGGCAACAACCTGTCCTTTCTGTACATTCTGCCCCGGGAATACTATTACTTTGGAACAGTGCCCATAGATCGTTTCATAGCCGTATTTATGTTTAATTCTGACCATAAATCCATAACCACCACCCCAGGAAGAGGATATGACTACTCCCGGAGCAGTGGCACGTATTTCAGTACCCTGAGGTGCTGCGATATCAATGCCGGAATGAAAATCCCTTCCAAAACCAAATGGGGAACGGCGCCATCCAAAAAGGGAAGTGATGTGCCCGGGATTAGGAATTATTGACGGGGTGTCATAAATAACTTTATTACGTACATCAATAAAATTCTTTATTGTTTTTACAGTATTTGTTGTACAGATCAGATCCTTTTGCAATACTCGCAATGTTTTAACTTCAGAAGGCAAAATTGCCGAATATTGACGCATTGAGGGGTCTTCCACTGAAATTATGGATGATTCCCAGATTGACTGAGTATTATTGTTATTGGTAGCCAATTCATATAGATCTTCAATATCAGGTTTTATGGAATCTAATTCTTTATCAAGCTCATTTGTCAGCTGCTCAAACCGTATAAGCTGTGATCGTATATCTTTGTAGTTTGATAGTAAACGTTCTTCTTCACGTTTTACTGCAGCATTTTTGATTATTGCGTAAGCTGAAGTAACGATAACTATCATCATTAAGGAACTGAAAAAAAGTATGGTGAAACGAGATATCTGAAAATTAAATATTTTCTGTTCATTGTGGGGAATGAACATTATGGTCATTTTTTCGTGGCCATGTTCAAGGAATTTATCCCACTTTTTAGACCATTGTTTCTTCTTCAGATAATATTTTTCTTTGAGCTGTCGCTCAATATCGCTCTTTAGTATTTTTAGCTTTACTTTCATGATTCCTTTAATAAACAGCACTTTTTATTAAGTGATTCAGGGCAATGGTTAAAAATATACAATAAATTGCAATAAAAAATAAAATATGCTATCATTGTATTATATCGTATGATAAGCCTGATTAATGCAAGTTTTTTTTATACACTGTATAAAGGATAACAGGATTTAGGACAATATATGGGATGTAAACGGTGTGGAACATGCTGTAATGATATCAGGCTGGCTGAGTCGCCTGAAATGCTAAAGAAAGCATATGAATACTGGCTAAAGATGCCTTCAGTTGACCCTAAATTTTCTGAGATATATCTTATTTATCCCATGCTGACGTTTATCTATGAAAACAAGTCTGAGGATTTGCCCTACCATTATTCTTGCAAACATTTTACACGCGATAGCAATGGTCTGGGTGTCTGTAGCATTTACGAAATAAGGCCACGGATGTGCAGAGATTTCCCATATTATGAAGGAGTTGAACTTGCTTATGAAGACAAAGTAAGCCCTTACGATGGATGTGGGTATAATGAATAATAGTGAAATAATTGTAGAAAAATGCTTGTATTATTAACAAATTAATATAGGATTTGATACAGTAGTCTGGCAGAGATTTATAATGACATCTGATGATAAAAAAAATAAGCTTCGTGCAATCTTATTTTATACGATGATTGCAGCATATTCCTACCTTGTATTGACTATAGGTTCTGGCAATGATATTCTTTTCTGGTCGTATGAAGAGTTTATTTTTGGCACTGTAATCAGTATTATACTGGCATCTGTAACCTACTGGCTTATACCAATAAAGATTACCGGTAAATTGTTAAATCCATTCTTTTATCTTGGGTTAATTCTATACTTTGCAGGGCCTTTTTTCGTAGCGCTGCTCATAGCTAATGTTGAAGTGATGTATCGGATTATCACCGGGAAAATTAAGCCTGCAATTGTAAAAGTTGACCCTGAAATTCAGGATGAAATGGGAGTATATTTACTGGCAAATTCGATTACCCTATCCCCTGGAACATTAACCTTAGGTTTTGATCCTGAAAAAAGAAAATTATTCATTCATTGTTTGTACTGGACTAAAAGCAAAGAATATTCAGCTGTGCCAAAGGATGTTGCAGGCTTTTTACACTTTTTTTTAAAAAAGCTTTTTAGGTAAGCAAGTATGCACATGTATGATTTCAATTCAATATTCCTGTTATCTGCGCTGTTATGCATAGTGTATGTATGTATCATTGTGATACGGATTGCATTCAGCCATAATGTGCCCGAACGAATAGTGGCCCTGGATACCATTAACACATTAATAATTGTTATCATGATTGTACTGGGTGCAGCTCAGAAAAAAGCCTTATATATTGATATTGGAATTGTGTATGGGATTATCTCGTTTATTGGGACATTATATATTGCCCGCTACCTTATAGATGAGAGGAAATAAGTGGATACTTTTATTGTGTCTTGCCTTGTTATTGGTTTGGTTGTCAATGGTATGAGTATTATTGGGCTCATGCGGTTTCCTGATATATATACCCGTTTGCATGCAGCCACAAAAACAACCACGTTTGGCAGTATCTTTGTTGTTTTGGCGATAGTTATTAAAAATATAGTCTACTATGACCAGGCAAGTCTCACAATTGCCATTCATAGTATTGTTGCATTACTGGTTATTATCTTTACCAATCCAATCAGTGCTCACGCAATAGCACGAGCATCATTGCTATCAGGCATTAAACCGTTTGGTGTTGTTATAAATGAATTTGATTATAAATCGCAGATTAAGTCTGCAGATGAGCTGGAACTTGAAAAGGTAAGTGAAGGAATTCCTGATGAGGATGGTGTACTATGATGTATTACTTTTTTCTGGTTATTTCAATTGCCCTGGTAATCACAGCACTGCTCTCTATCTATTTTAGAGATCTTCTGGCAGCAATCGTAAGCTATTCGGTTTTTTCATTGGTTTTGACAGTACTGTATTTTCTTTTAGATGCACCTGATGTTGCTATTGCAGAAGCTGGTATTGGAGCGGCACTCACTACCTGTATTTTTGTTATTGCCATCAGAATGACACGGAGAAGGGAAGAATGAGGTTATTCAGCGTTGTAGCAATTGTTATACTATTTGGGTTTCTTTTTGTTGGAATATTACATCTACATCCTGTTGGAGAAGCTTTAGGCAATTCGGAAGTGTTACAGGGAAGGCCAGAACAGGGTATTGATATTAATGGTGTTAGCACCATGGATGATTACTTTTTGCGCAATGGTCAGATTGAAACAAAGTCAAATAACATTGTAGCAAGTGTGGTATTTGATTATCGTGGATTTGACACATTAGGGGAAGCTACCGTTTTGTTTATTGTTGTAAGCAGTATTTCAATGCTTTTCTTTACATTTTTGAAAAGTAAAAGTATTGTTTCAGCGGGTGTACCTCCTGCAGGTCAATTTCCAAAAATTGAGTCAAGAGTCATTACATTTGGATCTTTTATCATGTATATCATGATATTAAGCTTTGGGGTTTATCTGGTGGTTCATGGTCATATCTCACCGGGAGGAGGTTTCCAGGGGGGCTCTGTTATGGCCTCGGCAACAGCACTTTTACTCATCAGCTTTTTAATCACCCGCCATATGCAACGGACTCGTAAAATTTTCTCTTTCTTTGAATCTTTGGGGTTAACCATTTTTATTGGATTGGGATTTGCGGGAATTACAATATCGTTTTTATATAATTTTCTTGTTCACACCAGTACTGGATTTGGCAGGATGATTGCTTTTGGTCCAAATCAGGGTTATTTAATATCAGCGGGGATATTACCGTTGTTATCACTGGCTGTAGGTATTGAAGTATTTTTTGGGTTAAGCCTTATCGTTGTAACATTATTTCATGTATCAGGGGTAAAAGATACTAATTCATTACGGTAATCATTATGTCAGCAATTTTGCTTTATGTAACATTTATTCTTTTATTGACCATAGGGATAATCGCACTGTTGTTTAAACGCAACCTTATTAAAATTGTACTGGCATTTAACATCCTGGATTCAGGTATAAACCTGTTTTTTATTTCTTTAGGATACCGTGAAAATGCCATGGCTCCAATATTCACACTGGCGCCGTTTGATTCTGTTATAACCATGGTATTGCCCACACCTCAGGCGCTTATATTAACTAACATAGTTATTGGATTTGCTACCACTGCGCTCATGTTGGGAGTTTCTGTGCTTACCTACAGAAATAATAATACTCTGGATACACGAAAATTGCGTGGAGTGGAAGAGTATGATTAAACATGTCCCTATCTTATTGGTAGCTATCCCGCTTCTTGCTGCTTTCATGATACCAATGATTGGCATGGTCAATCGTACTGCCCGTACTGTTGTTGGGGCGATAGCTCTGGTAATGATACTGGCTGCATCATATTATATTGCTGGTGATGTTTTAGTCCATGGCCGAATTTTATATTATATGGTAGGTTCCTCCAATCCAGAAATAGTAACTGAACATGGATTGACATTCCCAATACGGATAGGATTAAAGATAGATTCATTTTCACTTTTTTTTATTATAATGACTACAACTCTTGTGTTTATTTTTTATCTGTTTTCCACTCAGTATATTGAAGAAAATGAAAGAAAAAATTATTTTACCGTATTATTTATATCAATGGTAGCAGGGATGATGGGGCTACTTGTTGCAAATGACCTGTTTACCTTTTTTGTGTTTCTGGAAATCCTTTCAATTTCCTCAGCAGCCCTGGTGGCATTCCGGACAGAACGAAAACACCCGCCCTATGCCGGGTATAAATATATGTTTATTAGCGCTGTGGCAACCAGTTTCTTTTTATTAGGGATTGCCTTCCTGTATGCACAGTATGGATCGTTCAACATTGACTATCTCAAAGAAGCTGTACGGGGAACATTGCTTGATAAAATTGCTATTGTCCTGCTTATAATACCGCTGGCAATGAAATCAGGTGTTGTTCCCATGCACATGTGGATACCGGATACCTATTCAGAAGCTCCAGCACCAATCAGCGCAATGGTAAAATTAGGAAGTTTAATTTGCCTGTATGGTTTATTCCGTATATCATTTTCATTTGGATTGAGCCATGCACATGTCAGCTATCCACTGGGCGTATTGTTTATTGTTTTTGGCATACTGTCAATGTTTATAGGTGTGACTCAGGCTCTGGTACAGAAGGATGTAAAACGCCTGATGGCCTTCCATGCGGTCTCTCAGGTGGGGTACATGCTTTTAGGTATGGGTGTTGGATTAACAGTAGTGAGAGCAGGTGACGCTTCCTTTGCTCTTTTTGGAAAAGTTGCAATGATTGGTGGATTACTCCATGTTGTTAACAACGCATTGTATAAGGGATTGCTGTTTTTAACATCAGGTGTTTTGGTAAGGCATTTCAAAACGCGTAATCTGGATGCTATGCATGGATTGGCGCATTATGACGTATTTACAACAGTGGTATTTATGATAGCAGCCCTGGCTATATCAGGGATTCCGCCATTTAATGGTTTTGTGTCAAAAATTATTATCTATGAATCGGTATTCCAGTATAATCCGGTATTGACGCTCATTGCAATATTTGTTTCAATTTTAACACTGGCTTCATTTATGAAAGTATTTTATAGTGCATTCTTAGGTATGCCTGCAAACAAAAGGCCAATGGAACAGCCGGTACTGATCAAGTGCAGTATGCTTGTCCTGGCTGTTTTTATAGTAGTTATAGGTATATATCCACAGGGAATACTGAAAGTATTAATTGAACCAGCAGTAAATGCATTGGTTAATTTTTAAGGATACAGTGATGAATATAGTTCAAGTTGAATATCTTCATTGGGCGCCATTGTTCTGGTTAGGAATTTTTTTTGGATTAGTTGTTGTGGTGATTATTATTGGCAAACTGTTTTTTAGGAATGATTATAATACAGTTGGTCAGCAAAGCCTTCCATTCTATTCGGGGACAAGCAATTCCCTGCTGCAACTGATCACCGCAAGCAGTTTATACTGGGGATTTAAGCATACGTTAGATGCCTATTTTTTAATCATAAAGAGATTATTCATAAGTGATGTTGAAGATTTTATTCAATGGTTTATCATCATTGTTGCAGGCATGCTTCTTATACTGACTGGGGTACTATAGTGAAAAATGTAAATTACCGGCATTTGAAGCGTTCATTGTGGGCTTACCATATAAATACAGGATCCTGCAATGCATGCGATATTGAAATATTGGCTACCCTCATGCCACGGTATGACGCGGAGAGGTTTGGTATAAAGTTAGTTGGCAGCCCCCGGCATGCTGATGTGCTGCTTGTTACAGGAACCGTTACCGAAAAGATTAAAGACAATATCCTTCAGGTGTACGAACAGGTTCCCGAACCCAAGCTGGTTATTGTTATTGGAGGATGTGGCTCTACTAAAGGAGTATTCCAGGAATCCTATGCAATGGCAGGCCCGGTTGATGCAATAATACCTGTTGATGTGTATATACCAGGGTGCCCTCCAAGGCCTGAAGCTATCATTTATGGTATAGCAAAAGCATGGGAAAAACTGGAAAAATTGCAAAAATGATGTTATGGTATATATGCAATGAAAACTGAACCTATAGTAACGGTATTACAGAATAAATTAGGAAGCCATATACAGGCATCCCGTGAAAAGATTACCAATTATGGTAATGGAATTAACCGTATAACACTCTGGATCAGTATTGACAGGGAGTCTTTTCATTCGGCAATAGCAATCCTGAAAACCATGGGAAGGTTGCATATATCAACCCCAATGCCCTATAAAGAGTATGAAGACCGTATTGAGCTTATATATCCGTTTGCGTTGAAAGAAAAAGATACTAAGTTTTCTGAAATCATGGTTATTATCTCGGTGGATATACCCAAAGACGATTTAAAGATAAGGACAATTACTGATATTGTTCCAGGAGCCCTTTTTATGGAGCGGGAAACCATGGAAATGATAGGTGTAGAAATTGAAGATATTCCT
Organism: Spirochaetota bacterium; assembly: GCA_040756435.1. NCBI lineage: Bacteria > Pseudomonadati > Spirochaetota > Spirochaetota bacterium. The sequence goes on from JBFLZD010000028.1 coordinate 35,755, forward strand.
GACCCAAGAAGGCTTTTTACGGGCAACTATCTTCCTGATGGTGTTTATCCGTTGAGGAACCAAAAAAAGTAAGGAACTAGTTAAATGAAATCAGATATAACGTATCCATTAAATATTGGCCCCGTTCATCCAGCATTCAAGGAGCCCATTAAGTTCACGTTCAGGATTGAAGGGGAAAAGGTTGTTGGGGCTGATATTGATTTTGGGTATACACACAGGGCAATAGAGAGGATTGCCCAGGAAAGAAATTTCATACAGATAATCTATCTTCTTGAAAGGGTGTGTGGAATATGTTCGTTTTCACATCCCATGGCATATTGTCTTGCCATTGAAGATGTTGCAGGAATAGAAGTGCCGCCTCGTGCGCGGTATATACGGACTATTGTTGGTGAACTGGAACGCCTGCACTCACATTTATTGTGGACTGGTGTTGCAGCTCATGAAATTGGATTTGATACACTTTTTATGTACACATGGAATATCAGGGAGAAAGTCCTTGATTGTTTAGAAGAGCTTACCGGAAACCGCATTAATTATGCCATGCTTACAATAGGTGGTGTGCGACGTGATATAACACCTGACAATGCACAAACTATTCATCAAATGCTTGAATACTATGAAGAGTTGTATAACAGAACTTCGGAAATATTGCTTGATGATTTAACACTGAGAGCCAGGACCGAAGGAGTAGGAGTCCTGACTACAGAACAGGCTGAGCGATTATGCGCAGTGGGACCAACGGCCAGAGGTTCAGGATTAATGAAGGATGTTCGGGTTGATTATCCTGTGAATGCGTATTATGAGATACCATGGTTGAAGCCCATATCTCCACGGGATATAGGGAAGGAACCAATTGGTGATGTGTATGACAGGATGGCTGTGCGTGTGCTGGAGATACAGCAAGCAATAAAGATAATACAGTTCTGTATGGAAAACCTTCCCCAAGGGGACATTAACACCGGCAGTGGTGCCGTTAAGATGATTAATACACTGAAGAAGTTAGAAGGGGAGGGGATAGGACGGTATGAAGCTCCTCGTGGTGAGGTGTGCCACTATGTTATACTGGATAATCAGGAACATCCGGTTCAGATAAAAGTAAAGGCGCCAACATATTCCAATGGGTTTGCCTGGGCGCCAATGCTTACCAATATTGAAATAGCTGATATCCCAATAGTCATTGCTTCAATTGATCCATGTGTGGCATGTGCTGATAGGATGACGTATGTGCAAACTGATGGAAGTAGCACAACCATATCCTGGGAAGAATTGCATGCAAAAAGTATACAGAAATATAAAGGGGCACGCAAACGATGTATGAAGTGATAGGTGTGGCGATAGCTATCGTAATTGCAGGTGTAATTGCAGGGCTGTTTCTGAAAGGGATTGATAGAAAACTTGCAGCTTTTATGCAGTCAAGGATTGGGCCACCTATCGCACAGCCGATATATGATATTTTGAAATTAATGCAGAAGCAGACAATTATTCCGGCAACATCAGTGCGGTGGTTGTTTACCGGGGCACCACTGATTGCACTTACTTCAAGCATCCTGTTATTACTTTATATTTCCCTTTCCTATGTGTGTTATATAATCGGATTGCAAAGCCCTGTACAGGGTGACCTGATAGTTATACTTTATCTTATTCTTTTACAATCTATTGCTATAATCAGTGGGGCTTTTGCTTCAGGATCACCATATGCATCTATAGGTGCCCAGCGTGAAATGGTTATTTTAATGAGCACCGAATTGCCTATCGCTGTAGTTGTGGTGAGCATAGCCTGGCATGTAGCCGACAGTATGTATAATCCATTTGCCTTACAATCTCTGTTTGAATATACATTATGGCATCACGCCGGAGCATTTGGAGTTCTTGGTGGTATTTTGCTGTTTCTTACTATGATACTTGTTCTGCCTGCTGAAATGTCTAAGGTGCCATTTGATCAGGCTGAGGCTGAGACAGAAATAGCAGAAGGTATGATGGTTGAGTATTCGGGGAAGTTGCTGGCATTTTTGCTTTTAAGTGATGCGTTTAAAGCACTGTCATTTTCGGCTTTGATAGTTATATTATTTTTCCCCTATACATTTACAAGTTTGTTTGGGCTGTCCTTTTCCATTGGTGGTTATAGTATTATTCCACTGGTTGAAATAATCTTTTTTTTAGGTAAAGTTATCTTTATATATAGTATTGGAGTAACTGTAATCAGGGTAATTATGGCACGGTTAAAGATTTCTCAGGTAGCTAAAGTGTTTCTGTTTGCAGTGTCAGCTATAAGTATTATTGGAATGGTGCTCATTATGTTAGATCCAAAGATGAAAATGATATGAAAGGTGAGCCATGTTAGGAATGGTATATAAAGTGGTGGAGCAATTGTTTGCAAAAAAATCCACAAATTATTTCCCTTCAAAATATATACTGGAAGATACAGCAACTACTCTCAATAAAGGTGCAATACATCCACCTATTGCGGTGAAAGAAGGTTTCAGAGGCAGATTAGAGTATAATGTTGAGACTTGTACCGGTTGTGGATTATGCAGCAAGGTATGCCCTGCCAATGCTATTGAATTATATCCTGCTCTCATTAATGATAAAAAAACAAAACGAATTGTAATATATTTATCACGGTGCACCTACTGTCAGGAGTGTGTTACTATTTGTCCCAAAAATTCAATACAGATTACTTCACATTTTTGCATGGCTGATTACAATAAATATAATGCTTCTCTGGTTGTTGGTTTTGAACACAGACAGAAATTTGAAATAAAAGAAGAAGGATCCACGGATGTTCAAAAAGAAGGAGATTGAGATAAAAGTTAAATTGTATAGCGGGTTACATAAAGAAGCCAGCATTGACAGGTATAACCCGGATGAAGGATATATACTAAAAATTCCTAAAGGTTCCCGTGTAAGGTATGTGGTAAAACAGTTAGGATTACCCGATATCTACTCACTGGCATATTTTTGTAACGGCCAACGTATTGGGATTTTTACAAGGCTGCATGAAGGCGATGAACTTTCATGCTTCAGGCCTTCCGGTGGAGGCTGATTTACAGCAGGTATTCATCGTCCCTGTGGCTTAATGATCTGAAAATGCTTGATTGTGCGCCTTTCACCGATTTATTGATAATTTTTAATAGTTCTTTTGTCTGTTTTCGCTTGGTTGTATCCTTATAGGGACAATCATTTTCCAAAGGCACAATCGGTAGTGCGTTGCAATATCCTTTCACTTCTGCTTCCGTGAGAAATGCTAGTGGCCTGATTATCTCCAATGTGCCATTGAACATTTTTAATTTTGGCGGCATTGTCGATAGTTTCCCATGATAGAACATATTCATAAAAAAAGTGACGATAATATCATCCTGATTATGACCAAAGGCAATTTTTTTGCACTGAAGTTGGGCGGCAGTTTCAAACAAAGCTTTTCTCCTGAACCATGAACAGACAAAACATGGTGATGAATTTTTGTCAGAAAGATCTAATGTTATTTCTTTTACGTATAATGGTATACTGTAATGATGGCAGTATGTCTTAAGTGTTTCAATAGTTTCTTTGTTATGAAAGTTTGTAATACAGACATGGCAGCAATACAAATTATATGTAATGGGAATGTGGTGTAAACGACGATGTAATGCATCCATCAAAACCAGAGAATCTTTCCCACCTGAAAGAGCAATGAGTACATTATCATTTGCTCCAATCATGCTGTAGGTATTTATGGCTTTGCCAACAAGTTTTAAAAGTTTTGCAATGAGTTTGTTTGTTTGAGTACTCATAATAAAGCCTTGACGTAAAGATTATGGTATGATTAAGTAGTGTTTGGACAGGAGTAGATGTCAATAGAATTTGTACGTAATTATCATAGTGAATGCAGAGGTTTTGTAATGGCTCGTTGTATGATAGTTGATGATTCAAGTTTTATGCGCCGTATTATCAAACAGACATTAGTAGAAGCTGGTCATGAAGTAGTGGCTGAGGTTGATAATGGCCTTGAAGCCCTGGAAAAATACAGAGAAATACTGCCTGATGTGGTTACAATGGATATTACCATGTGGGGTAAAGATGGCCTGGAAGCAATATCTGAAATAACCGATAGTTACCCGGATGCCAAAATTATTGTGATATCAGCATTAAATGAAAGAACGTTGAAAATAAATGAAAAAGATATCAAAGCCCGTGTGTTTTTAACCAAGCCGTTTGAAAAAAAAGAGCTGTTAGAGGCAATCAATAAAGTCCTGTAACATGGAAGAGCAATTATTACAATTATATAAAAAAAATGCTGTGGCAGATAGTGCATATTTAATTGCTGATGGCAAGGCATATTTATTTGTTACAGAAGCTGATAAATATCTTTTGCAGGGCAAAAATCTAATTATTGGTGCCACTGAACTGGTGTTGGGAGCAAAAACTAATGAAAATATAGTAAGGATTGAGACAGCTTTAGCGCTTAAAGGAACAACAATAAAAAAAATTCCTGCTGCAACACTTGTACAGGGATTGGACAATAGTGCTTTTGCCATGAATCTGGCAATTGTTGAAGCTAAAATTGTAGTTCTAACCAATGAAATCCTGAAAAAAGATTTGCAGTTGGATTCACAGCTTTTAAAAGAAAAAAACATATGTATTGAATATTATTCAATCATTCAATCTCTCCAAAAAGAATATGATAAAAGAAGGCTTCCCTGGATAAAAGAGCTTATAGAAAAATATAAAACCAGTTTGATATATAAAAAAGGTGAAGCATTTACACGAGCAGCAGAATCAATAAAAGTTGAAACACCTCGGGAGCTTTCTTCAAACACTGTGGAATTTCCTGCAGGTTCTGTGTTATGCCAGGAAGGCAGCATTGGCGATTTTATGTATATCCTGGAATCAGGCCAGCTTGAAGTATATATACAGAATGCAAAAGTTGCCACGATAGCTGAAAGAGGCACAGTCATTGGTGAAATAGCAATGTTACTTTCCATGCCGCGTACTGCCACACTGAAAGCCCAAAATACAGTTCTTGTTACAAAAGTAACCAAAGATGATTTAAAAAAATCTTCCTCACCACAGCTTATACAGATGTTACTGGTTTCACTTGCCAAGAAACATCAGGCAAACGTAATACATATTGAAGATATTAATGAGAAAAAAGCTCTTGCCTATGCAGAAAAGAAAGAGCAAGAGCCTCATAAAACAGATATTCACCGGTATATCAATGAACTATCGCAGCTTAAAAGTGCATTAGAAAAAACAATCAACACTAAACAGGCTGATTATTTAGAGTATATATTGAAAGATAAATAAAATTATTCTACCTCTGTCAGTACTTCACCTTTCTTTAATGATCTCAACCAGTTCAGCTCAGCTTTTAAATGATTTTCCAGATAGGTGTACACATGTAACTGAGAAGCTGGTGATGTATTCTTTGATTCAGCATCAATCTTTTCACGCAAAGCATTCATCTTTTCTTTGATATGTTCTACGCGATCTTCAATGAACTGTTCGCGTTGTTCAGGTGAAAGAGAATTTAAAAACATCAGAACTATATCAATATCAAAATGTATGAAATTATGGTCAAAATACTGTTTTAACATCTTCTTATAGTACTTTCTTCCATCTGGCAATATTTGGTATATATACCGCTCAGGATTTCCGCCTTCTTTTTCAGTTCCAATTTTTTTAACCCAGCCATTGTCCAGGGCTTTTTTTATTGCATAGTAAATAGAACCAAATTTAATATCAACATAATCTTCAAGGCGTTCAACAATCCTTTTCTTAATTTCATAGCCATAAAGATTTTCCTCCATAAGGAGCCCCAATATGGTAATTTCTATTTTCATACCTACCTCTCTATAAAAATTAAATTATTTCTTTTAAAATACAATGAAGATTGAAAAAAAGCAATAATATTATTGTATGTTTATAAAAATATTTTAAAAATAATTTAAATTAGATTATATAAATATGACTTTATATATAATTATATTTAATATAGTTTAATTTTACTATTTTAATATATCATAACTACTCTGGATTATTTAGATAGTTGTTTTAATGACAAACGGATAATAGTTTCACTGTTATGTAAGTCGGGATGTTGTGCCAGTATAGAAGAAACAGTGGATAAAGCCTGTTTTTCATCAAATCCTAACGAAACCAATGCTTCAATAGCATCATTCATATAAGGTTTTGTAGCAGATTCCTGAGACAGGATGGTGTCTAATTTTTTTAATTTTCTTTTTAATTCAAAAATAATTTTTTCACTTTTGCTCTGACCTATGCCCGGGATGGATTTAAATGCCGTTATTTGGTCATTTTTTACAGACGATAGTACCTGCTGAGGAGTCATGGATGATAAAATTGAAATTGCTATTGACGGGCCTATTCCAGAAATTGTCAGCAGTAGCGAAAATATCTGTTGCTCTTCTTCAGAGTTAAAACCGTACAACGATATAGCATTTTCCCTTACCACCATATGAATGAAAAGTTCAGCACTGGTAGCTGTATTGATTTTTTCATAGGTTGAAAGGGGGATATGTATTTCATAGCCTACACCCTGAACATCAAGAACAACCCTGGTAGGCTTACAAGAAAGTATAGTTCCCTTTAAAAAAGCTATCATAGTATGTTTCAGTAAACCCTTTTTATGATGAAATATTTTTTTGGATTATTGAATAACCTGGTAATGCTAAACAATGGCATACTGCAATAGCAAGGGCATCGAATGCATCATCATGCTGTATGATTTCAGGGGCCTTTAATATTTTTTTTACCATGGTTGTAATCTGATCTTTTGAAGAATGTCCGTAACCCGTTATTGATTGCTTTATCTGTACAGGTGTATATTCAGTATACGGTATATTGTGCTGAGCCAGCAATAATTTTATCACACCAATCACCTGTGCAACGGGAATAGCTGTTTTAACATTCTTATTGAAAAAGAGTTTTTCAATTCCACAGGATATGGGGTTATATTTTATTATGATATCTGATAATGCAGTGTATATGCATAACAAACGATTTTCATCAGTGGGCTTTGTTTCTATAACACCACAATCTATATAGGAAAAAGCATCATTAATGATAGCCCAGCCGCAACGCCCATATCCTGGATCAATGCCAAGTAAATAAGCCACGAAATATCAACTCATATTGTTAATAATATCATCAGGTATATCAAAATTAGCATGGACACTCTGAACATCATCATGATCTTCCAGTGCTTCAATAAGTCTCAGACATTGCGAAGCTTTTTGTCCTTCTAAATGTACTGTTGTCTGTGGAACATAGGTAATTTCACTGTTCAGGGTTGGCAAATTATTTGAACGGATAACTTCTAAAATATCGTTAAACTTTTCAGGGGCAGTGTAAACTACGATTGTATTGTCTTCTGTCTTAATATCCTCAACATCATAATCAAGTAAAATTTCCATGACTTTGTCTTCGGTTGTTGCGTTTGCATCGATGTTTATAACTCCTTTTTTATCAAAAAGATATGCAACGCATCCTGTTTCACCCAGGTTTCCGCCATTTTTGGAAAAAATAGTGCGTATTTCAGGAGTAGTTCGGTTTTTATTATCAGTCATACACTCAACCATTATGGCCACTCCACCGGGTCCATACCCTTCATACCGAACTTCTTCATATGTTGAGCCTTCAAGAGCACCAGTACCTTTTTTTATTGCTCTTTCAATGTTATCCATTGGCATATTGTTTTCACGAGCTTTTAATACTGCAGTACGCAATCTGGGATTACTGTTCAGATCATCGCCGCCAACGCGTGCTGCAACAGTGATTTCACGTATGAGCTTGGTAAATACCTTTCCTTTTTTGGCATCCTGTGCCGCTTTCCGGTGTTTTATGTTTGCCCATTTAGAATGTCCTGACATGTTCTATTCTCCTCATTGTACAAGTTTTCAGATAGTATTGCAAAGCAAGAACGAATGGTAGAATCATGACTAATTTTGTCATTAATAAAATAATCACAAAATTTGCGTAAAAATAATTTTTTCAATAACCACGTGAAATTTTCAACTGTATTTTTTCAATTTTTTTTGAGGATTCACGGATTTTTGTACCTGAAGCGATAGCTCTATTATACCAGTCTATTGCCTGCTGGTATTGCATAATAGTTTCATACGTTGAAGCAATTTTGAAGTACAGTTCCCCTACGGTAAGTTTGCTATATTCGTGCTCAAGGCGGCGCAATTCTAACTCATTATTTCCTAATTCATCCATAAGAGACTGGTATTCGGGATAGAGTGATATGTCCTTTTTATCAAGTAGTGTAGACTTGATAGTGTTAATTTTGATTTTGATCCCTTCAATACTATTTTTTTTATCATCTATGGACTTTTGTATTCTCTCAGCAATTTGTATAGCCTGGAGATAGTGGTTAAGACTTTCAGTGTAATTTAAATCAATACTGTTGATATCACCAATTATAGCATGTGATATTCCTTTCCTTATCAGATCACTATCGCCATATAGTGACAGTCCTTTTGATAGTGAGGTATATGCCAATTTCATGTCTGAAATTTTAGTATAAGCTAAATATCCAAGAGCAAATTGTATAGCAGCATCATCAGGGTGGGTATTGAGATATAATTGGTAATGTCGCCCCGCGTTTATAAAGTCACCAATTGATTCATAGCAGTTTGCAGCAGTTAAATAAAGGTCAGGAGGGGTATCATTGCCTTTTGACTGTATATAGCGGTTGAGATGAAAAAGGGCTTTTTTCTTGTTTTTACCAGGAGCAAGCGCTAGAGCTAATTCTAATGAATAGTCATAATTATCAGGTTTAATTTCATATGCTTCTTCCAGATAAGTCAAATATGCGTCAAATTTATTGAGGCGTTTAAAAAGGAGTGCAAGGGAATAGAAGATTATATGGTCTTTTTCACTTATGGTGGTAAACCGTAATGCCTGAATGTAATGCTGTACTGCTTCTTTGTATTTAAATATATTATTGTAGCAAAGGGCAGCATTAACATGCAATGTATAGAGGGTATCATTGTTTTCAATAAAAAATGGCTGCAATTTTCTATCAGTGAAGAGTTTTTTCAGGTCTATACCTTCTTCAATTTTTTCAATAGCAATGTATGAGTCAGGAATCTTTTTATCAGTGCTTCTTGCAGAATAGATTTTATCCAATTGCAATTGTATTATCTGTAGGGCATCGGTGAACTTTTTCTGCTGTATCAGAGCAACATAATCCTGGCCACTGCCATCATTATATAGCAGCAATATAGAAAATATAAACAGATACAATATTAACGATTTAAATTTCATACCATTTAATTTATTTATTTAGTAATATTATCGGTTGGTTTAAAAGGCAAGTTGAATTACAGAAACTATCGCCGAATACGTATTTTGGGAAGTTGCCGCTTCTTGATTTTTGGAGCGCCATCAGGATTATACTTATTCTGAACATCTTCAATGCTATGAGTTATAAGCATTCTGACCACTTCCTCAGCTTTGTTGAGTACATCAATTAGAATAAGATTTTCATCTTCGGAAAAATCATTGAGAAGATGTTCTTCCATGGTCACGCCTTTTTTAGGATAGCCAATGCCTATTCTAACCTTAGCAAATCTGTCCGATTTTAACGCACGGGTAATTGATTCAATACCCGGGTGTTTGAGCTTTGACATAATGGAGTCTATTCGTATCTCGCCAAGTGGGAGGGATGGGTCTTCAAGAACACATATAATATCACGCACATTTATTCGCAGAAAAGAGGCAATATAAAGAACCGATTCACCTAAAAGGGTGACAAAGGTTTGAGGTTTCAACAACACTACATCTTCACCAGAAATCTTGCCACGACCAATAATTGATTTTTTCTTTTTAATGCGGATGTCGATATTCTCATTGTTTCCAAGAATATCGACAACCTTGAATCCAATGTTTTGCCTGTTGTTGAAATATTCCTCGCCTGGATTTCCAAATCCTACGATTAGTTTCAATTATTAACTCCTTGCCTTAAAGTGTTATTGCTGTTCTTCAGCTGGTTTGGCTTCCTCAGCTACAGGCTGTGCAACTTCTTCAGCTGCCTTATGCGGTGCAAGAACAGCTACAACTACCGTTTCTGGTGTGCTAAGAATTGTAACACCTTTTGGAGCAGCAATATCCTTTACATGTATAGATTGCCCTATGGTAAGATTTGTTACATCAATAGTAATTTTTTCTGGCAAATCTGCAGGAAGACATTCAACCTCAATTTCACGCTCAATGATTTCCAGTATGCCACCCTGTTTTACACCAATTGGAGTTCCGCTAATTTCCACAGGTACTTTTGTGGAAATGGCTTCAGTCATGGTTACTTTAAAAAAATCTACGTGTAGAATTTCATCGGTAATGGGATGGCGCTGGTAATCCTTTACAAAGGCTTTTACGGGAGAACCTTTTGAATCTTTTATTTCAAGGTCTATAAGGACATTCTCAGAAATGTGGCCCTTAAAAATTTTAAAGAAGTTTTTCTTCTTAACCATTATGGTTTGAGATTCACCGTGAGAGTACAATACTGCAGGTATATACCCCTGTGCTCTGAGCTTATGATTTGCATTTTTCCCTATCTGGGTTCTTGTTTCAACTGGTAAAACATGTGCTTCCATATCAACCTCTTTTAAATTATTTAATATACATTATAGTGAAAATGTTATAAAATTCAATAATAAATTTTTTTAAAACTATCGGACAAACAATGAGCTAACTGATTCGCCGTTATGTATGCGGCGTATAGCTTCACCAAACAGTGGCGCCATGGATAATATTTTCATGTTTGGCAAAAGTTTCTTTTCTGATATATCAATTGTATTGGTTAAAATGATTTCTTTAAAATCAGCTTTTTTA
>JBFLZD010000029.1 GCA_040756435.1 Spirochaetota bacterium
AATGCAATTTTTTAAAGAAGATAGTAGGACTTGATAATCATTTACTTATCCCAATGTTCAGAAGCGACCCTAACATTCCTATCTATATATTCAACTGTGCATCAGAAAACCTTGTAAAGCTTTTAGACCGCATAGAGTCAGTGCATACCGAAATAGATTCTGAACTTGAATATCTTTTTGGCAACAATGGTTTTATTCCGTATTTAATTGATAAACAAAAGATAAAAACATGGGTTGCATCAGGCAGAGTAAGTGATGAATTCCTGAAAGGATTTGTATCTATTGCTAATAAAATTCACGAATTTTACAAAGATATTTCGGGCGAGCTTTTATCAGAAAAATATGATAGCTTTAAAAAGCTCAGTAATTTTGTACAGGCTATTAAAGAACAGCCAAAAACCGCAGAAGAAGTACCAAGGCCTTCGCGAATCCCTCAGAATTTAAGCCAGCTTTATAAAAATTCCATTTATCAAATTTTTGAGTTTGGTTTGATAGAAAAAGAAAACCAGAAAAATTTTTTGAAATTATTATCAGAATTTAAAAAGATGAAAGACCCCCTTTCATCGGAAATTGATGCACGAAAAATAAGAAGGCAGATTGCACGATTTTATTATGATATCTATGCAAAGGTTTTTGTGCGAAGCCAGTCAGAGCCTGCTGTGCCTCAGCCAGTGAAACTGATGCTCAGGTTTGGTTTTTTAGATGAAACCATGATTGAAGCTGAACAGTTGGCTGAGTTGCATGAAATCTCTATGCGGAGGACAGAGCAAACAGATATTCCAATAGTATATGAAGATGAATTTTTAACAAAAATATTCAATGGCGAAGAAAATCCCAGCATCAATGAAATGGGTTTATCATATGAAGCACATCTCAGGGAAGAACAAAAACACATCAAAGGTAGTAATGTAAAAGAAGAATCAGATAATGTACAGAAAGTCATTTATGAAATAAATCACCGTATTGCAACTGCTTCTTCGGTTTGTTCTGGTTCTACAGCTACATCATTTCCAATACTAACATCAATGAACATGCGTGGTAGTATATCACATTACTATATATCAAAAAAGAAATTAGAATCAATCATTAATACATTACGGGATATTGATTATTCTGTTTTCTATCGTGAAACAGCAGTAATGATTGGAAACACAAAGGAGCTTATAAAAGAAGAGATAGTTCCTTATTTTATATTATTGCCATCCTTTGGTACAAAAACAATGCTGTGGCAGGAACTGGATGGGACTAATAGAAGAACCCGCGGCCGTATAGTAGTGCCCATATTATTTATGGGGGATATGATGCCCACAATGGCTCATACATTTGCCACATTCCGGTGGGAGCTTAACCGTACCATTATGGGAGGGATGTGGGCTGACCCAATAGAAGGTGGGTTGACAGGAGCTTACTTTGATTATATCAATACATTTAAAAAGAACCCAAAACTATCACTTGAAGCCAAACAGAAGGTTGTTGAGCGTTTCAAGAGTATACGCAATAACCGCGACAGATTTGCAGATGACTACATACAGTGGGTTCTGTACGAAAAAGATGGCATTATGAAGTTGAATAATGTTGTTAGAGATATGTTTTATCGTCACATACCATTTAAGAAGGAATTGCGCGAAAAGCTTGAAAATATGCCTGCATATACAGAAATAGCTAACAGGTTCAGGAATGTTTTTAACCGTGAAGTAGGAAATTATGAAAGAAAATTTAAAAAATACCAGCGTGATGATGGAACGTTACCTGAGGCTTTACAAAAGTTCATGGAGTTTCTGTATAAATAATAGTTATGAACTCGCTTCGCATTACAGGGATAATCAGACATTATACACGGAGAGCACGTGACCAGATTTACAACGCAGGGTTGGCAATATTTAAAGCAGCGGGAGTTGAACAGCATCTGGATGATATTGGTGCCTGTGTTGATGAACTGATTAAAAATGCAGTAAAAGCAAACTATAAGCACCTTTTAATTGTAGAAGCTCTCCAACGGCAATTCCAGTTGCAATACAAAGACAAAACAACCCAACAGGTGCAGGAATATATCAAAGATATTCTTAAAGACAAAATACAGTTTGATACATTGGCTTCAATAGTATTAAAAAAAGAAAATATTGCACAAAAGGTTAGGGAAGTTTTAAATCAGGAGGGAATGTTTTTACTTATTAAGAATAAAGCCTTTAGTGAAAATCGTACGTTGACCACTGATGATTTGCAATCAATTGAAAAATTAAAACTGTTTGTAGAATTGCAAAAAAAGTTGAAACAATATGATATCAGAATAATTTTAAAGATTGAATTGCGTGATGATTATATTTATATAGAAATTACAAATACAGCCCCCATTCTTTCACATGATTTACAACGAATTTATGCAAAGCGCGAAGAATACCGTCGATATAAGGAAGAAGGAAGGGAATATGAGTTTTTTATAAATAATATTGATACCAGTGATTCTGGTTTTGGCCTGGGGTATGCCAAGATTGACAGCTATCTGTACAATTTAGGCATTGATCCTGAAAAAGCAGTAACAGTTATTTCAATCAATAACACAACTGCAATGCTTTCAATACCTGTTGATGTGCTAAAAAAACATTAAAAGTGTGTTTTATAATGAGGGAGTGTATGCAAAGATTGTCTATCTTAGTTGTTTTATCATTGTTCATTGTTAGCGCATGTGCCACTGCTAATGAAAAAATTATACCACAAACAGTAGGCGATAACTCAACGCAACAGTCTGCTGTCAATAATGAATATGCCGTACCGGAATTCCAGTATACCACACAGGAGGGTATAAAATTAAATACTATGTATAACACCAAGCTTAATGATTTTGGTTTGGAGATAAAAAAGATTGAGCCATTAGTGCCCAGAACCAGGACATTTGGTTTTTACTATGATAATAAAACCAAAGAAAAAAATAGATTATATTTGGGATTTGACTGTGATGTGGGGGGTACCATTACTGGTGCCGATTCATTTCCACTGCGTGCATGGAATATTATCTTTAAAAACCTTAATCCTGTATTGGCAAAATCAAAAATTCTTCATCAGATATTACAGGACGAAAATATTCAAGGACTTGTCATAAGCTTTTACTGGTTTTTTGAAGGGCCTGAAGGGATAATAGTATGGATAGAAAAAAAGGACATTGAACAATATATGCAGAATAAAATAATATATCCTGAGCTTATTGCACGCAGCACAACCACCAGGCTGGATGGTAAAATAATTAACCTGATATTATTTCAGAAAGCACCTTAATTAGTTTTTTAATTTCCATCATTGTCCCCACTGAAATACGAATATATTCTGATTGAATGGGGCCTGCAAAATAGCGCACTAATATCTTTTGCTCTTTTAGCTTTTCGTATAGAGTACGAGCATCAATGTCAGGATGTTTTGTGAACACAAAGTTAGCTCTGGAGGGAACATTAATAAAGCCCAATGCTTCCAGTGACTCTTCCAAATATTCTTTATTGTTACGCACCATCGATATATTATATTTAAAGCCTTTATCATCAAGCAGGGCAGCATAAGCTCCTGCCTGAGCAATTCTATCAACGTTATATGAGTCTTTTAGTTTAATGAAGCCATGAATAATTTCTTTATGAGCTATGGCCAGGCCTACTCGTAAACCTGCCAGTGAATATGATTTTGAAAATGAACGGGTTATGACAATATTGTCAAATTCTTTGACAAGTGGAAGAGCTGTTTCATTGTAAAAGTCAACATATGCTTCATCAACAACAAGCAAACCTTTGAATTTACTGCAAAACTTTTTTATCTGGTCAATAGGGACTCCTTTTCCGGTGGGGTTATTGGGATTAGCAATGATGACCAAATTATATTTCTTTTTTAAGAATTCATCAAATGGTATATCAAAGTTATCATCAAGGGTAATTTTATCATACGAAATTCCGTTTGCTTCGGCCATAGTATAATAGAGTGCATACGAAGGATAGGGGAACGCTGCAATGCCATCTGGTTCAATAAATCCTCTGAACAGCAATGTAAATATTTCATCAGAGCCATTGGCAACAAATACATTGTCGGCTGCTATTGCATTCTTTTTGGCAAATAGTTCCCGTACCATCTGTGCATTGGGATTGGGATAGCGGCGTAGATCCCCATTGCACGCTTTTTGCAGGGCATCAAGTACAACCGGTGAAGGTGGAAATGGATTTTCATTGGTATTGAGTTTAATGAATTCATTCAGGTTATCGGGCTGTTCACCGGGAATGTATTCGGTCATTTTCTGTAGACGTTTGTTCCAGTACTTCATTGGTTACTCCTTTTTTGTGCAATGCCAATCAGGTCTTTTACCATATTAATAGAATGCGTTTTCATGTAATCTTCTAACTGTTTCAGAATAACAGCAGATATATCAGGATGAATAAGATTTCCAGTACCTATCTGTATGGCTTGTGCACCAGCCATTAAGAATTCTAATGCATCTTCAAAACTGAATATACCACCAATGCCAATTACCGGTATGTCAACGTTTTGAACAATCTGATATACCATACGTAATGCTAACGGTTTAATTGCAGGGCCACTTAATCCTGCAAAAGTATTTGCAAAGTATGGCTTGCCAGTCGTTATATCGATCTTCATTCCTATAAAAGTATTCACCGCTGACACAGCATCAGCGCCAATTTCTTTAGCTGCTCGTGCAAATTGTGTAATATCAGTAACATTTGGCGAAAGCTTTACAATTAAAACGCCGCGGGTTACATCACGAACTTTTTCCAGTAGTTTTGAAAATACGGTAACATCCTGCCCAAATGCTATCCCGCCTTCTTTTACATTGGGGCATGATACATTGAGTTCAATAGCTGCTATGCCATTTGTGTGTGAAAGTGTTTGTGCCAGTTCAACATTTTCTTCAACTGAGTGTCCTGCAATATTGGGAATAACTGTGGCATTAGCTTTTAACAAATACGGTAATTTATGCGATAGGAATGCTTCCAGTCCCACATTTTCAAGTCCAATAGAGTTAAGCATTCCTGAAGGTGTTTCTGCTATGCGTGGTCCAGGGTTGCCAGCACGTGGTTTTAAGGATAACCCTTTTGTAAAAACTGCACCCAGGCTGCCAATATCAACAAATTGCGATAGTTCCTGGCCATAGCCTGCAGTACCGGATGCAACGGTTATAGGGTTTTTTAATTGTAAATTGCCAATTGTTACAGAAAGATTCACGGTTGTTCCAGCAGCATAGTTGTAATTTGCAATTGTGAAGTATAATTATACCACAAATGAGTCAAGAAAATAAATTATTGAAGCAAAAATTTGTTGCCAAAACCTGTAATTAAAAAATATTTCCCACCATGATATATATTGCATTCGATATTGATGGAACAGTATATGATTGCTCTCCAGTTGTTGGCATGGCGTTTGAACAGGGTATTGATGCATTTTTAGTGCAACATCCCAAGCTCAATCTGCGCAAACCATCCACTGATGAAATCATGAAGCTTGTTGGTATACCTGTTGATGAAATTTTTGCCTCACTCTTTCCAGCACTTTCACAGGAACTATCGCAAACGCTTAATGATTATTGTACTGCTAAACTGTCACATCTTGTTTTGCAAAAGAAAGGAAATATTTTGCCTGGAGTTGTTGAAACAATACCAGTTTTGTATAATAAGGGATATGGCCTTTTAACAGCATCAAATGGAAGAAGGGAATATGTTGAGGCTGTGCTTAATGCCTATGAACTATCGCCATACTTTTTAACTATAACAGCACTGGAAGACAAAAATTTACACAATAAAACACAATTACTGGCATATTATAAAAAATCTTTGCCCAACTGTGACATTCTCATTATGGTTGGTGATAGAACAAATGATATGATGGCTGCGCACGAGAACAATGTGCCTTTTATTGCTTGTGCTTTTGGCCATAATGATGACGAGATAGCTCATTGCAGATGGATTGCGCACTCCTTTTATGAAATTCCGAATATTGTCGATAGTATAATTAAAGAAATGAAGCCTGCTGACTGAAAAATTCTAAAAAGGACGAAAAGCCTTAACCTTAAAAAAAATACTATTGACTATACGCTTATTTAAAAATACAGTGCTACCAATATCTTTGCGGTTGTAGAGGTTGTATATGCACACTATTATAGCATCGCTTAACATCTTTATGTTGCCACCATTGATAACCTTGCTTACCAGCATTGTTATTGCCAGCATAGCAATATTGAAAGGGAAACTGAAAAAAGAAAATATATTGTTTGCACTCTTTTGCTTGTGGTATGCACTGCTTACCCCAAATTTTTTGGGGCATTTTATCATTAAAGATGTGAATACAATTTTAAAAATGGAAAGGTCCATCCATACTCTTTATGTTTTCATACCTTTTATTGGAATGTTATTTTATCACACTGCGTTGAACATAAAACGGACATATCTTGAGATAATAACTTTTATTTTAAGTGCAATATTTGCAATTTTGGTCCATACACCGTATTATATAACAGGTCTATTAACATATTCATGGGGGCATATTGCACGGGGTGGCATAGTTTTCCAGATTTTTGGTGTTTATGCTTTTTCAGTTCTTGTATATGGTATTGTTATCAGTATTTTAAAATTAAGGCAAGAAAAGAACGAGCTGGTTCGTTTAAAAATAAAATATATTATACTGGCTCTCAATTTAATTGGTATCTTTACTGCCTGTAATGTTCCTGCAATGCTTGGGTATAATTTTTATCCGCTGAGCAATTTAATGTTTATCCCTCTTATTTTTCTGGGGTATGGTATCCTGCGTTATCGATTAATGGATATACAGAGTGTATTGCATGTCACATTTATATGGTTATGCATTTCATCAGTGATTATTGTACCCAATGTGATTATTTTCAATATATTGTATCCTTTTTTTAAATCTATTGATAAATCATTACTGTTTTTTCTATTAACTATCTGGTTTGCAGTTAACTATCTGTATTTTATAAAAGTACAGCCAGTCATAGACCAGGTTTTTAACCGAAGAAAATATAATCTAAAAAAAGTTGAATCACAGTTTATTAATGATATTGCATTGTTGAAAGATTTGCATCTGTTATTAAATGAACTATCATACATATTGAAGCGCACGTTGCTCATAAAGAATGTGGAAATTTATATTAAAGCTGAAGATAAGGAAAATGAATTATATAATCTCAATGGCGATGTTATAGTAATAGATGAACAGGTTAAGGATTATTTATTAAAAAATCCATTAGTGATTGAGAAAAAACTGATTGAAAATAAGCCTCAATATGAACAGGTAAAGAGTATTTTATTGCCATGGTTTGAACAATTGTCTGCAGAATATATTATCCCCCTTGAGCATAATGAATTTATTGGTATTATTGCTTTATCTGAACGTGCCAATTTAAAAGCATTATCCAATGATGAGATTGATTTTTTACACAACATTAAATCTTCTTCTTCAATAGCTATCGCTAATTCTCTTATGTATCATAGCCTGACCAACTTAAAAAATAATCTTGAAGCTCTGGTAATGCAACGTACTGAGCAGCTACAGAAAAAAAATGAACAGATTGAATTTGAGCTTAAATTAGCAAAAACAGTTCAAAAAACGCTTTTGCCTTCTATTCTTCCAGCAAATAATCAATTGTATGCTTCAGTATATTTCAGGCCATATATGGAAGTAAGCGGGGATTTCTTCTTACTGGAGCAACTTGATGACACGCATTATTTGATTGGTATTGTTGATGTTTCAGGGCATGGGATTCCATCGGCATTACTTACGTCAATGATTAAGACTGAGATTGAAAATTTATCACGATTATACCGATCAACTGCAGCAATCTGCACTCAGCTTAATAGGAAGCTTACTCCAATATTACAGGAAAGTGGTTTTTACTTTACGCTGTTTTTAGGTATCATTGATTTTGTCAATATGGAATTGTTATATACCAACTGTGGGCATACTGATATTTATATTATCACATTAAATGATACAGTGTATCCATTAACAACCGATTCACTTTTTATAGGCGCTGATGAACATATTAATTACCCGGAATGCATTTTTGAGCTAAATACCAAAGACCGTATTATTTTATATTCTGATGGAATAACTGAAGCCAGGTCAAAGAGCGGTCTTTTATATGGTAATGAAAGATTTACCAATATTCTTGTTGCATCACGAGAATTTGCTCCGCAGGATCAAATAGATATAATTATTAAAGATCTTGAAAATTTCATTCAATCAGAAGAGGGTGTCATTCGTGATGATGTGACCCTTTGTGTTATTGAAATAGGTGAGCCTGTAGCTGTTGAAAATTATCTCAAAAAAGCCATTACTTTATATAAAAAGAAAAATTACAATGAAGCACTGTCAATCTTAAATTCAATATCAACAGTCCCCCTTTCAGCATCGTATAATTATCTTAAGGCTAAATTGCTAATGAAGAATAAGCGTTATGAAGAAGCTAAAAAGGCAATACTCTTAGCTCTGAAGGAAAAACCTGAACATAAAGAATTTAATTATTTATTTGGACAGATATGTTTTGCTCTTAAAGATTACCAGACAGCACTGGATACATTTGCTGACTTATCGATGATACAACCGTATAAAAAGAGTAATGATTTTTTGGAAATAATTAAAAAGAAGATATGAGGAAAAAGGCGGGAATTAAACCCGCCTTTTTATTATATTTTTTTAAACAATTAAATTTTCGCCAACTAATTTAGTAAATGATTCAATGGTGACCCCCATACCATAGCCTGCACTTATTGTTGACAGTTGCAGGTGACAGTTTTCACAGGCGGTTACCACCATTTTAGCTCCGGTTTTTTCAATCTGCTCTTTTTTGGGTTTACCGCTTTTAATTCTAAATTCTTCATTATCCAGAGCAACAAGTCCACCGCCGCCGCCACAGCACCAGTTGTATTCACGTGTTGGATTCATTTCACGATAATCCTTTGCCAGCATCTGCAATACTTCACGTGGCTGATCATAAATACCACCATTTCGCCCTAACTGGCATGGATCATGCCAGGTTACTGGTTCAGCGATGACACCTTCTTTGACCTTGATTCTGCCTTCTTTTATGTATCGATGAATCACTTCTACTATGCTTGATACTTTAAAGGGCAAAGGTCCCATTAAGAATTTAGGTATTCTGTATGCGGTGCCACACTCAACAATAACTATCTCCTTAACTCCTAATTCTTTTGCTTCGTTAATGATTCTGTTGGCAATAAAATTTGCCTTTTCACTATCGCCTGCAAAGAAACCAAAGTTCACTGCCTCAAAGTAGCTGAGTGTCCAGTCTTCTTTTGCTGCATTGAAGATTGCAGCAGGATACACAATTGAGTGTGCGCCTGAAAGGCCAACAAAAAGTATATTGGCGCCTTTTTTTCCATAGGGATAAGCCCGTCACTGGTTGGAGCATTGATAAGCTTCTGAACCTCTTTTTCTAAGTCTTTGATAACGCCTTTAAATCCTTCTTTGAACATATCAACACTTTTGCCTTTTTCCACAGCGCCATCGGCAAGCATTACCAGTTCTTCAGGGGCATTGCCATAGGCAATAAGTAGTTCCTTGGCAATTCCAAGGATATACGGCATATCAATACCAAACGGGCAGAACATAGTACAACGCCTGCATCCGGTACAAGAAAATGCAGCTTCCCTGAGTTCTTCCATCAGGTTTTCGTCAAATTCCTGTGCGTCGCCCCACCACGGGAAGAATTTTCCTGTTGGTTTGAAATATTTTCTAAATACTTTACGAACAACTTCAGCTCTTCCAACAGGGGAGTATTCCTTTTTGGGGATACCCTGATATGCATGACATGTATCATAACAAAGGCCACATCGAGTACATAGGTCCAGATAGTACAGCATGGGCCTGTTTAATTTCTTTTCAATAACCTGTTTAAGTTCCAAAACTTTTTCCTTATCCATGGCTATTTCCTTTTACGATAATGTGCTAAAAATGTAAAAACTGAATGTACCATCTTGCTGAATGGGAACATCATGAGGAAGATATTTGCAAAGAGTACATGAAGAACCAGTATAGTATAATGGGACAATTCAGTTATTTTGTACGATAGTTCCGGTTTAAGCAGAATCATGCTTTGCAGCCATTGTCGGTAAACATCTACGTTAACCCGCAACACAGCTCCCCAGTCGCTGTAGCGTTCAGCTAAATGCAGAATAGAGCCAAACAATATGCAGAAGAAAAGTACCAGTAAAATCACAAAATCTTCTGGGATGGATATTTCACGATAGGGTGTACCAAAACGCCTGAATAAAAAGTACAGTGTTGTTATTATAAGAATAATACCAACAACACCGCCACCCAGAAAGATTTTATGGGGTATTACCTGAATAAATGAAAAATCATCTACCAGTTCAAGATGACCTAAGAAAAGGAAGAGGAATGCAATGTGAAAAATCATTATTATAAACCAGAATATCTTCTGCTTATTATACACGTTGGGGACTATCATGGCATCATAGATAAGCCCCAATACCTTTGAACCTTTTTTAGGAAAAATTGCTCCCGTCCCGGCTGGTACAGGAGCTTTAAAAATAACATAAAATTTATAGATAAGCCCTACAATCAAGGTTACAAAGGCAATATATACCATTGGAACAAGTATAAAATAGGATATATAGCCCAGCATTATTCACCTCGCCTTATTGTTAGCTATTTAAGCTTTTTAATAAAAAATTTTGTTACATTACCATCTTTGACTGTATCAATGATTTCATTGCCACTTGTTTTTGCCCATGCAGGGAAATCTGCCAGTGCTCCGGGGTCAGTTGTTTCAGCCATAAGAATTTGACCAACCTGCATTTTCTTAATTTGCTGTGAAACTTTAACCACAGGTAGTGGACATGCCAATCCTTTTAAATCCATTGTTACATCTGCTTTAATGTCACTCATAGTTTTACTCCTTAAATTTTCAAAATTTAAAATTTGTAATTAAAAGTTATAGTTAGCTTTACCAATGGAATAATATAATGCAAACATACATAATACAAGAAGAAATTTTAAAAAAATTAGATAAACAACTGAATTTTACTGTCAGAGGCTTCCTGTAAAAATGTAGCAACACCTACTGATTTCATATCCGGATAATCAATCATCTCATCCATTTTAAAGCCCATCAAATCCATCGACATTTCACATACATAGATTTTAACACCCAATTCAGCAGCAAGTGCAATCATTCCATCAAGATTCTGCATGTTCTTCTTCTTCATTAAGTATTTCATCATTCCGGTTCCCATGCCACCCATATTCATCTTTGACAATTTAACTTGTGATGCTCCTTTAGGCAGCATGAAGCTAAACATCCTGCCAAAGAGGTTTTTGCCTTTTCCTTTTTTCTTCTTGTCCCTGAGTGCTGGTGTAGCCCAGAAGGTAAAAAACATAACAACTTCCATACCCATGGCAACTGCACCGGTACCAATGATAAATGCTGCAAGGAGCTTGTCCAGGTCGCCGCTGAATACAACCATTGAAAGCTTGTCTTTACGACCATCCTGAATCTCTTTAATCTGATTCTGAATGTCTTCTAACGTTTTGGTAACATCCATTGTATACCCCCAATAATAATTTGTAAAGTAAATATTTAATAAAATACTAAAATAATTATATGCCATTTTTTAGAATTAAAAAATTTTTTTATCATACAATTATATAATTATTTGGTAAGCTATGATTTACTGAAAAATAAACTATTTAAATGATAAAGTCAAATTATTTTCAAAAGCTTTTTTTATGAATGATAGTGCTATGTTAGAGGGAATTTGATTAGGATATCTTTCTACAATCGTATTCTATTAAATATAAAATTTCATAAGCAATAATTACACAATGAATATAAAATAAAATATTTTAAAAAAAAGATTGACAAGGTATAATCAGCAATAAATATAATTCTAAAATAATTAAATTACTATATAATTATATGTTAAATATCTTTCTTCGTCAGGAGAATGTAAATGTTAGGTAAAATTAGTAGAAGAGAATTTATCAAGATTGCAGGAACTGGTGTTGGAGCTCTGGCGGTGGGTGGTAGTCTATATAAATTAGCAAGTGATGTTATTTTTAATAATGATGATAATGGACCAGTAGTAAAAACACCAACCTATTGTGAAATGTGTACATATCAGTGTGCAGGGTGGGTATATAAAAAGGGCACTGCACCATGGAAAATTGTTGGTAATGAACTTGATGAGCATTGTTATGGAAGAATGTGCACAAAAGGTTTATCAGGTCTTGGTGCATATTTGGATCCCAATAGGCTGAAAACACCTTTAATAAGAAAAAAGGAAAGAGGAAAGCAGGTATTTAAAGAAGCTTCATGGGATGAAGCATTTGCCTATATTGCCGACAAAATGGAATATATTAAGCAAAAGTATGGTCCTGAAAGTGTTGCGTTATTCAGTCATGGCTCAGGTGGACATTGGTTTAAGACATTATTGAAGGCATATGGTACTAATAGTTTTGCTGCACCTTCCTATGCTAATTGTCGTGGTCCTCGTGAAGAAGGTTATGTCTTAACCTATGGTGAACCAATTGATACCCCAGAACGTACCGATATGAAAAATACCAAATGTCTTGTGCTTATTGGTTCTCATATTGGCGAAAATACTCACAGTCAGCAGGTTATTGAATTTTCACAGGCAGTGGCAAATGGAGCAAGTATTATAGTAGTAGATCCACGTTTTTCAGTGGCTGCCAGCAAGGCTAAATATTGGTTGCCAATTAAACCAGGTACTGATATTGCTTTGCTTTTAGCATGGATGCATGTATTGATTTATGATGAATTATTTGATAAACGCTATGTGTTTAATAATACTGTTGGTTTTGAGCAACTAAAACAATCGGTTAAAAATACTACTCCTGAATGGGCATACCCTATTACATCAATCCAACCAGAATTAATACGTGAAACAGCCAAAGAAATGGCAAAGTGCTCTCCTGCCACAATAATACACCCTGGCAGGCATAATGTATGGTATGGTGATGATACCCAAAGAGTACGAGCAGGTGCAATTTTAAATGCATTATTGGGTAGCTGGGGAAGAAAAGGTGGATTCTTCTATCCTGAAAAAGTTGAATTGCCAGAATATCCAACCCCACCATTTCCTCATCCAAAAAAATCATTTAAGGATGCCGTGAATAATAAATATGAATTGGCAAATTTGATTGTTTCATCAGGAATTTGTGATGCTACTATTCATAATGTAATGAATGGAAATTCATTTTATGAAGGATGGTTTATCTATGGTTCTAATCTACTAAAAGCTCTCCCACAACAGGAAAAAACTATCAAAGCCTTACAGGATCTTGAACTGGTTGTTGTTGTAGATATTTTGCCAACAGAAATAACGGGCTGGGCTGATGTTGTTCTTCCCGATACTACTTATTTAGAGCGATATGATGATATACGAACCTCGCAGGGGAGGACACCACAGATTGCTTTAAGAATGCCTGCATTCAATCCAAAATATAATTCCAGACCTGCCTGGTGGATAGCTAAAAACCTGGCCGAAAAAATGGGCCTTGGAGATTATTTCCCCTGGAAAACAATTGAAGAATATTTAGATTATAAATTAAAAGCAGTTGGCACATCTTTAGAAGAAATGAAACAGGTTGGGGTTAAGAACTTTGAACGACAGACTCCCCTATATATTACTGGCTCTCAGTTGTCACGTTTGGACACTCCCAGTGGGAAGATTGAGTTGTATTCATCTACATTAGCAAGTTATGGTTTTGATCCTATACCTACTTATACAAAGCATGAAGATCCTCCAAAAGGCTATTATAGGCTGTTATATGGCAGATCACCTTTCCATTCATTTGCGCGTACCATAAATAACCCTATACTGTCACAATTACAAAATGAAAATGCAGTTTGGGTACATCCAACAGTTGCTCAGGAATGGGGTTTAAAAAACGGCCAATATGTAAAACTAGAAAATCAGGATAGTGTAGTGAGTAATAAGGTAAAGGTTAAGGTAACCGAACGAATACGTCCGGATTGTGTGTATATGGTTCATGGATTTGGAAGTAGGCAAAAGCATCTTAAGCGTGCATTTAAGAAAGGCGCTGATGATCAACAACTTATAACTAAAGTTAATGTTGATCCGGTTATGGGTGGCCAGGCTATGCATGGTAATTTTGTTACCTTTAAAGTTTAGTCAATTTTTGAACCATACTTCAGATAATGAAAAGAGGTTAGCATGAATAGTAAGACTAAAAAATATGCAATGGTAATAGATACCCGTTTATGTGTTGGTTGCGGAGCATGTGTTGCAGCATGTAAGATGGAAAATCAGGTTCCTGAAGGCTTACACCGGGATTGGATTGTAGAACAGGTTACAGGAACTTATCCTAATCTTTCTATGGAGATTCGTTCTGAACGATGTAATCACTGTTCCAACGCTCCCTGCATTACCTCCTGCCCAACTGGGGCAAGCCATCGTAAAGAAGGGACAAATATAGTTGTTGTTACTGCCAATAAATGCACAGGTTGTAAAGCATGTATGGCTTCTTGTCCATACAATGCACGCTTTGTAATGCCCGATGGATATGTCAGCAAATGTACTTTCTGTGAGCACAGATTGGATGAGGGTTTGGATCCTGCCTGTGCAGCTGCGTGTCCAACACATGCAATTTCATTTGGCAACTTACATGACAAAATGAGTCATGTTTCTAAATTATTAAAGGTAAGAAAATATAAAACAATTATCCCTGAAGCTGGGACTGAACCAAATATATTTTATTTACTGTGAAATTAAAGAAATTATATGAGGTTTGACTATGAATGAAATAGCATTGACTACAAAAAAAGCAATAGAAGCTGGCCATTCATTAGGAATATGGCGATGGGAAGTGCCCCTATATCTTTTCCTGGGTGGACTTACTGCAGGAATTCTAATTATTGCAGCATGGATGATTTTAAAAGATAAAGAAAAGGAATTCCCCTTTTCCACCAATAAATTGATTCTACTGTCACCAATTATTTTAAGTATTGGTATGTTTTTCCTTTTTCTGGATCTTGACCATAAATTGTATGTATGGCGATTTTACACAGCTTTTCGCATTACATCAGTAATGTCGTGGGGTGCCTGGATATTAATCCTGGTTTATCCTTTAAGTATGGTGTTACTATTAGCAACAGTTAAAAAGGGTTATGCTGAATATTACCAAAAGTTTTCTACGTGGCTGAAAGGAACAAAATATAATAAACTATCGCCCATAATTGAAAAACTGATTAATTGGTCAGAGAAATATAAAAAGCCAGTAGCAATGGCAGCAATACCTGTGGGAATATTATTGGGGATATATACCGGGATATTGTTAAGTGCATTTTCAGCACGACCATTCTGGAATTCCGGACTTCTTGGATTTTTATTTTTGATCTCAGGCTTATCAACAGGTGCTGCATTAATTATTTTATTAGCAAAAGAGCATCACGAGAGGATTTTTATAACAAAACTGGATATAGGTTTTATTACTATTGAAGCTATAATTCTGGTTTTGTATATTTTTGGAATGCTTTCTTCCTCATTGCAGCATATTGATGCTATACAATTAATTTTAGGGGGAGAGCTAACCCCGGTATTCTGGTCTTTTGTATTTGCTATTGGGATGATAATCCCATTAGCACTTGAGATACTTGAACTCAGAGGAAAAGCAATACCCGTACATATTGCTGCGTCTTTAGTACTTATTGGGGGATTGGCATTACGTTTTATCTTTGTTGAGGCTGGTCAAATTTCTAACTGGCTTCCTTATTAAATATCATTTATTTTCAGGAGGAATATTGTATGGAAAAGAAACCTTACGCATCACCCTACATAGCTGGAGTGGGTTTGGGGTTGGTGTTATTGGCAGCTTTTTTCTTTACTGGCCATGGGCTTGGAGCTTCTGGAGCAATTACCCGTTCTATTGTTGCTGTTGAAAAAGTCATATCACAGGAGCATGTTGACAATAATGCGTATCTTGCTGAGTATGGTGGAGGTGATACAAACCCATTGAATAACTGGCTTGTTTTTCAATTGTTGGGTGTTATCGTGGGCGGTATGCTTTCGGGAATTATTGCAGGAAGATTTAGAAAGGAAATCAATCATGGGCCTCAGATTACGCCAAAACAACGATGGCTTTATGCAATAATTGGTGGTGCTCTTTTTGGTTTTGGAGCAAAATTTGCACGTGGCTGCACCAGTGGTTTTATATTAACTGGTGGAGCCGGACTGGCATTGGGTGCCTGGGTTGGAATGATGGTGATGTTTGCAGTTGCTTATATCACAGCGTATTTTGTTAGAAAACTTTGGATATAAGGGGTGGGGATATGTTTGCACCATTATCAGTATATTTTAATTGGAGTAATGGAATTGATTTATTGGTTTCATTTATAATAGGTATTGGATTTGGATTTGCATTGGAACAGGGTGGTTTTGGAAATTCAAGAAAATTAGCTATGCAGTTTTACTTCCGTGACCTAACAGTTTTAAAAGTTATGTTTTCAGCAATGGTTACAGCAATGACCGGGATAGTATTCTTTACTGCTTTTGGATGGCTAGATACCAATAGCATGTTTGTACCTCAGACTTATATCTGGGCTCAGATAGTAGGTTGTGCTATCATGGGCGTTGGGTTTGCTATTGGAGGCTATTGTCCGGGCACCAGTTTTGTTGGTCTATCTACATTAAAAATGGATGCTCTTTTCTTCATCATAGGCCTTTTTATTGGTGTCTTTTTGTTTGGTGAAATGTTTCCAATTTTGGAAGAGCTATATCATGGCAAGTACAGTGGTAATATGGGAAGAATAACATTGAATGAATTTTTGGGTGTGCGGCCTGGTATCATTGCAGCTATTATCTTAATTGTGGCAATTGGTGCATTCTGGGGATCTGAAAAGATAGAAGAAAAATTTGGTAACCAAATTATACAGTAAGGAGTGTGCTATGAAACTTGAAAACAAACAAATAGCTGTATACACGGCAATTCTATTAGCAATAATTATGCTGTTTCTTCCTGGTCCTGATCCATCTAAGATTAATTTAGATTTGCATGCAATGGCCCAAATTATTGGGAATAAGGAAGATCATGTTACACCTGGAGAATTGTCGCAGTGGATCATAGCAGGGAATAATGACTATCAATTGATTGATATACGATCAAAAGATGAATATGATAAAGGACATATTGAAGGTTCAATAAATATCCCCCTTGAAAATCTTTTAAACAAGAACGTAATAGCTGATGAACTCAATCATGATAAAAAAATTGTATTGTATTCAAATGGAAGCTCACATGCATCGCAGGCATGGGTTGTGCTGAAAGGATTAGGGTTTGACTGTTATATACTTGAGGGCGGATATAATGGCTGGAATGCTGTTGTACTTAATCCTGCAACTGGGTCAAATGCGACTGATGATGAAGTATTGCTGTATGCCAAACAAAAAGCTGTTGCAGAATATTTTGGTGGGAGCAATATTCAAATGCAAAAACCAATTAATAATGTTGCACCTGCAGCACCACAAAAACCACAGGGAGTAAAGAAGAAAAAGATGCAGGGGTGTTAAACAAAAGAATAATTTAATTATTATTAAAGGGGCTATAACACTTAGCCCCTTTTTTTATTTGATTTCGTAGTATACTATAGTTATTAATGTTTCATAGGTAATTTAAAAAAAATAATAAAAGATTGCAATATGGTAAACGAAAAAGAACCATTTAACAGTGAAGAAAGAATGAATGATAATCCTCAAAAGGCACTTTTTGCACTTCAAATGTATTTAAATCGCTTTATGTGGATTTCCACACGGGAGATAGTTACTGGTGTAAGCTCGTTATATTATAATGATACCAAAAGTGATAAAAAAACCGAATGAGCATTTCCATATAATAGCACAATAGCGAATATGGTTACTGGCAAACTACATTTTCCGGTTGCTGACAATCAGTACAAACAACGTTTGTGAAAGTTGCACCTCCTTCAACAATGCTGCGCAACCAGTCAACAAAACGAACATCATTTACTGTCAGTGTATACACTTCGTTGTTCATGAGTATCGTATGAACCTCGCCAGGTGAAATAAAATAGGCATAATTATTGGGATCTGTGGTCAAATTAGCAACAGTCGTATCTAAAATTGATAGCATTTCATCATGCCAATCGCACCATACACTTTCAAGGGGGTTATACCAGTTTTCATAATCTGTTCCAGGATTTTCTATATTCAGCATCACATTATAAAAGAAAACCTGATTTTCATCCCATGCAGCAGTGTATTGTCCAAAGCGATAGTTACTGTAAAAATTGGCTATTGTTGAATAAAGATCTGCAATGGTTAATCCATCAATATTATATGAATCAAACTCATGAAAAGTTCCTGTATCAGGCAAGGAAGCACCCCATAGCGTATCAATATTTTGTTTGAACGTATTAGTGATAACTCCATTGCCGGCATCTCCCAAAAGGTGAATTTCTGAGTTAGTAAATTCCTCTGCAATATACGGAAAATTGAATATTGCACCATAAGAGCCGGCACTAATGCCAGTTACAAAAATAACATCTGGATCAGGATTTTTAAAGTGGTCTTTAAGCCATTGCAGTACTAGCTGAAAATTTACATGACCTCTATGGCGAATTGTTGCACTTAAAGTATTTTTTGTATATTCGGTGTCACTCTGCCCCCAGTGGAGATCGCCTGTGCAATAGGGTATATACACAAAATTCCAGTCTTTAAAAGGATTTTCAGGATTAGTAAAATCAAATATTCCACTATAACCCATAGACTTTGCTTGCCCATTGCTTATTAAATTGAGAATATCTGCATTGTCATAATACATAAGCTCTTCTGAATACGTTGGTTTTTCCACACAATTGTTATAGTGCCAGCATGCACCACCACCCTGGAAATAAATGACTAACTTATTGGTTGTACCATAGCGGACAAAAAATAAAAACTTTGAGCTTGCAGTTGAGGGGTGATTTGAGCAGGATGGTGACAATCCATTATAATAGAATGAAGCATAACTACCGTTATCTGCAGTTTCCCAGTCAATCTGCTGCCAGTAGTTTGTAGGTGTATTAGAGTCAGAATTAGAACCTGAATCTCCACAGTTTGTAAGAAAAATGATTGCTGCAATTAGAAAAATATATTTATAATTCATATGCAAACCTCCTATTTATTTATATTTGAAAATATATCAATGTGTATTAAAAAAAGCAATTCAAATCTACATATATTTTTGTGATTTTATTTTCAGTGCTCATTAATAAAAATATTTTAAGTATACAGCAATGAATTATTTAGTTCCACTGTTAGTGGAGGAGGGAATAAAGCATTTGGTCACTTAAAAAAGCTAAGGAATAATTACTGAATTGTTTTAATACATTACTTTTTATAAAATAAAGAAAGCAGGATAGTCTCCTGCTTCTTTAGATTATGATACCAAAAAAAATTTTATTCAGCATCAACCTCAGCTGCACATGATTCCTTGCATGTGCTAACCTTTAAAAGATCATATGCCCAGCAGTAACCACTATAGGCTGAATACAGCACTGCTAATCCCAGCGCCAGGAATAGTATGGTCCCTATTGCACCTGGTTTTAAAACAAAGATTTGAAGTAAAAAAGAAACCCCAATTAAAACCCTGATATACCTATCAGCTGGTCCAACATTCTTTTTCATATATCACCTCTGAATAGCAAAATTAAAATATAAAGAATTATCACAAAGTATATGTTTTTTATACAATAAAAATATGGCAAGTATTTTTTATTATTCAGCAGTCAAAATTTCTTCTGACATTATGGGCAGGCAACCATTACAAGTAAATGGATGTTGTAGGGTAACATTAATATCATAAGCACTTTTATATGATTCGGATTCGTGGTCACGTAATCTAATTAAAAGTTTGTTGGAACCTTCCTGGAAAAAGAACATCCGTGATTCCACATTCATAGTTGGATCTTTACGTATTCCGCATACATTGATAAAAAGAACATTCCCAAATTCTGGTGCAAATCTACTATTTTGCTGTAACCATACTGGCATATGAATATGCCCGCTTATCCATACGTCCACATGGTATTTTTTTAATACTTTTTCAAAGCGCTCTGAGTTGATTATGTTGTGTTTTTGAGAAAATGACCCAAGTAATTTACTGTTTTTCAGTGGTGCATGGGTTACGGTAATAATAATCTTATTCTGATTGGATATCACAATGTTTTTCCACCATTGAAATGTTTCATCGGAAAGATAGGTTGGCGGTCTTCCACGTTCGTTGGACATAAATATAAAAATTATATTCCCAAAAGTAACTGTATATTTTAAAGGTTTAGCAATATATTTTTGATAGCCAGTTATATTTTTCCATTCATGGTTGCCTGCAATTTCATACCAGTATTGAATGTTTGCCTGTTTTCGTAATTCAATAAACCATTCAAAGTCCTCATTTGACGTTTTGTGCTGCACAATATCGCCTGCAACGATAGCAATGATTGGGTATGGTTTAATGTTTTTTAAATCTTCGATAGCTCTTTTATAGTGCCATCTATCGGCTTTATATACAGGCTGGATATCGGAATGTACCCACACAGTATAGGTGGATGTTGTTGGCATGTATTGCTTGCAGCATGCTGGCACTATAAGCAATAGTATAATTACTATACTGTGATATTTTTTCATGGGATTATTTATTATAAACTATCGCACAAATGCTTTTAAATGTAAAAAAAATATTGCAACAAATACAATACTGTATCATAATTAACATTAAATCAAGTTAATTTTATTAGTATGTGTTATGGAAAAAGACAATATCACAATTGATACATCCCGCTTTCAGGAAATATCCATATCATATTTAAAGAAACTGAGCGGCGATAAATTACTGACATTTGATGTACTGGATCAAAATGGCAATACTGTTTTTTCCGCAGGGCAGGCACTTAATGATGAATTGCTGAAAAAGAAATCGGAAGAAGGGGTCAAGTTTTTTATCCCCCGTGTTACGGAAACCATTGGTGTTTATGACCGTGAAATTATTGACATGAAAAAACTAAAGGCTATTGCTGATGATACAGCAACTATGTATGTTGATATACGTAAAACAGGCAGAATGTCGTATGAGCAGTTTTTGCAGTCACATAATCAGCTGGCAGCAATAGTTGATAGCTTGCGAGCAGAAGATAAAACAGGTGGTGTGTTGTCATTGCTGAAAGAAATCAAAGAATTTGATTATATTACGTACACGCATTCGGTTAATGTTGGTGTGCTGGCAATGATTTTAGTGTATAAGGAGCTTTCAACAGGGGATAAAGTTAAATTGGCAGCTCTGGCGGGATACCTTCACGATATTGGCAAATTGAGAGTTGATCAGACTATAATTCAGAAACCTGGATTGCTGTCGTATGATGAATTTAAAAAAGTATTGGAACATACCAGGGAAGGCTACAGAATTCTTGATAGCGTGGTGGACTCTACTGGGCGAAAGGTTGTCCCCAACATCATAAAATATGTGGCACTGTTTCATCACCGTAAGTTGCAAAGCCCGGGATATCCATTTCGTGATGATGATAAAGATAAATCCCGTGAAACACAATATAATGAGCTTCCCGACCTTGCACGCATCATGGGCATTTGCGATATGTATGATGCACTTACCAGTGCAACGCCATTCAGAATGCCCATGTCGGTGGACAAAGCATTACGATATATCCTCAACCTTTCTAATTATCTCTATTCCACTGATGATGTGCACCGCTTTATTAAAGTTTTGGGACTTTCGCTAAATAAGGGAAATCCATTTTTGCGGACCGGTGATTTCATAATGCTTGAGTCTGAAAAGGTCAGTTTAGATACCCGTAAAAAAGTAAGAGTATATGAGATAGCACGTATTGAAGACATATCGCGTATTAATTTTATGAATCCCAGAGTAATGATCTTTTACGATGTAGTGCGAAATAAAAAATTGAACAACATAACTGTAGATTTGCGGTATGATACAAGCCGAAGAATTGTGCGTGTATTTGAAAGCACCCGTATTCGTGAAATGCTATTGCGACAGCTTAAATAGGTGGTGGTATGAATCCAATATTGCTGGTTTTTGATAATGATAGATTTGCCCAGCTATTGCAGTTTGTACTGACAACTGCGGGCTATACAATTGAACGCTGCAATGACCCTTTGGCTCTGTTTGAAAAAGTAAAGGAAACAAATCCTCCTCTTATAGTAATGGATATTTTTTTAAAGCATATAGATGGCCTTTATTTGCTGGAACGTTTGTACGCTGTCAAGGAATATGCACAAATTCCAGTCCTTATAGTATCTTCCCGCAATGAACCGCTGGCTGTTTTTGATGCATTGGAGCGCGGTGCAGCTGATTATTTAGCTGCACCCATCAATGAAGACATGCTGATTGACAAAGTTAATAAATTATTGAAAGGAAACTAAAACAAACACTGTTGTTTTGAATTAATTCCATCCGACAAATGTAGTAGTGCATCAGGTTAACAATTACGTTGCCAATAATGACTATTCTTTTTAAAAAATCTTTGCTATACAAAAATTGAAGTTGGTATCACTTTATTGGAAATTTTACTATTGAGGAAGAAACACGTATGAAAAAATGTATTGTTTTGCTTATGGTGCTTATATCAGGATGTTCCTCATTAAATGGTGTATCACATAAAGAGGATACAAGCCTAACACAATCTACCCAAAATCCATATCAGATAGCAGACAATCTTGAATTCAATGAAGTGTGGGCATACCTCATGAAAGGTGAAGAAGATAAAATTATGGGGGATGAGCCCATTACTGATCTTTGCTATTTCAGCGCAAAAGTAACTGGAAAAGGGCAGATAACTGGCGATTATGCACCAGTTGAAAGTAAGTTTAACAATAAAATCAGACATCATATCGTCATAGCTGTTCTTGATAATTTTGCACTCATGCATTTTGTACTTAATCCTGATTTGCCTGTTTTAAAAAAATTTATTAATGACATATGCACAGTGGCTTCAAAATTTGATGGAGTGCAGATAGATTTTGAATCGGTTGCTTCATCGGATGCTGCATGGTTCTTTAGCTTTTTAGCACAGTTGCGTTCTACTCTGGGAAAAGATAAAATGCTTTCAGTTGCTCTTCCAGCACGCAGAACCCGAATAGCCGATGCATATGATTATCCTTCCATAGCAGCAATAGCTGATAGAGTTATCATTATGGCATATGACCAGCACTGGTCAGGAAGTAATCCAGGTCCAATAGCTGGATTATCATGGTGCAGGGAAGTAGCTGAGTTTGCAAAGAGTTTTATACCAAAAGAAAAGCTCATTATGGGTTTGCCACTATATGGAAGGGCATGGCAGGACAAAAATTTTAACAAATCAGTTCATTACAAGCATGTAGAGGAAATGATAAAAACATCAAACATTCAACCACACTATGACCCAGAGAATGGTGCATATTTTGAGTATGAGGAAAAGGTGAAAGTGCGAGTTTATTTTACTGATCAGCGTGCAATATTTGACAGGCTAAAATTGTATTCATCAATGTCAATTGACAATGTTGCTTTCTGGCGTATAGGGCAGGGACCCAGTGGTATGTGGCAGGGTATCAGTACCAAAAGTTTGTAATATATAATGGTGAAATGAAAAAATTATCATATGAAGATATAAAGATCAATCGTCCTGATTTGCAGGATCTTTTCAGATTACCTCGATTCCCTGTAGTTACTGTTCTTGAAAATATCCGAAGCCTGTATAATGTTGGTTCAATGTTCAGGACCGCTGATGCAGCACGTATTGCGTATATGTATCTATGTGGTTACACACCACATCCCCCACGTAAAGAAATTGAAAAAACAGCCCTGGGCAGTACTGAAAGCGTACCATGGGAACATTCCATCAAACCTGCAGCCGTTATCAGGATGTTGAAGAATCAGGGTTTTACCATTGCAGCACTGGAACACACCACAGCAAGCATATCGTATTATACATATGATTATTCATTTCCGCTGTGTATTGTGGTTGGCAATGAGGTTGAAGGCATCAGCAATGAAGTAATTTCTATGTGTGATGTAGCACTTGAGATCCCCATGTTTGGGATTAAACATTCACTTAATGTGGCTGTAGCATACGGTATTGTTGTGTATCATTCTGTTATGGTGTATCAAATACACAGGGAACAATGACTATGCGTAAAGTTATTTTAAAACAGGGCAAAGAAAAATCTGTATTGCAACATCATCCCTGGATTTTTTCAGGGGCGATAGAACATGCAGAGGCCTTTGATGGTGAAATGGTAGCAGTGTGTAAGCATGATGGCAGTATACTTGCGTGGGGATATTACAACAGCCGTACAGATATAGCTGTGAGATTGCTGACATTTGGTGAAAGCCAACCTGATACTGATCTTCTGGTACAAAGAGTTCGTACTTCACTGCAGCTACGTGAAATATCAGGCGTTACACAATGTACCAATGCATATAGGCTCATCCATTCAGAAGGCGATATGGTGCCAGGGATAATTGTTGATTGGTATAATGGGCATTGTGTCATGCAGGTGTTAACGTTAGGCATGGAGCAATTAAAAGGAACTATCGCGCAGATAATAATGGATGAATTGAATCCAGTGAGCATATTTGAGCGCAGTGATCATGAAGGAAGAAAAATTGAAGGTTTGCATCCAGTTAATCAGCAGTTGTATGGTGTAACACCGGAAATGATTGAAATAAATGAGAATAGCATGAGATTTTATGTTGATGTCAGGCGTGGACAAAAAACAGGATTTTTCTGTGATCAACGGGATAATCGAAAAACGGTAAAACAACTTGCGCAGGGGAGTGAGGTGTTGAATCTTTTTTCATATTCGGGTGGTTTTTCAGTTGCTGCGCTTTCTGGTGGTGCACAGGTTGTGATATCAGTTGACAGCTCAAAAGGTGCTCTAGATTTAGCAGTGAAAAATTGTCAGCTGAATGGAGTGCATGTTCAGCATACGGTTGTAAAATCAGATGTGTTTGATTATATCAATGAACACATGATTACTCAGAATTTTGTTGTGTGTGACCCACCTGCGCTTGCAAAAAATAAAGCAGGAGTACCACATGCCCTTCGTGGCTATAAGGAATTGAATCTTAAAATTATAAAAAAAATCCCACGCAATTCGTTGCTTTTAACCTGTTCGTGTTCACGGTTTATTGATAGCAAACTTTTTCAACAGGTCATATTTGGTGCAGCATTTGATGCTGGACGTGACGTCCAGATAATAGGAAAATTTATGCAACCTGCCGATCATCCCATTTCAATATACTGCCCCGAAACTGAATATCTGAAAGCGTTCCTATTATATATCAGATAAAAGAGAAATTATCGAAATCTAAAATATCAGGTGACTATCGAAAAAAAATTGGAATTTTTTTAAATTATCTTGACAGACACAAGATATACTACTATAATGGTAGTAATTAAAGGTTATAAATGCTTTTGCAAAATTAGATTGATTTTTTTTATTGTTAGGTTTGTTGGTATTGTAGAAGCACAAGAGGAGATTTACCATGTGGGAATATACTGAAAAAGTTAAGGAATTATATAAAAATCCAAAGAATGTTGGGGAAATCCCCGATGCTGATGTCGTGGTGGAAGTTGGCAGCATTGTATGTGGTGATGCTCTGACCCTTTATTTAAAGCTTGATGGTGATAAAATTGTTGATGCAAAGTTCAAAACATTTGGATGTGGCAGTGCAATAGCTTCTTCATCAGCGCTAACCGAGATGATTAAAGGAAAAACAGTTGAAGAAGCTGCAAAAATTTCCAATAAAGATATTGTTGAATTTTTAGGAGGACTGCCTGACCAGAAGATGCACTGTTCGGTTATGGGACAGGAGGCACTGGAAAAAGCCATAAAGAAAATCAAAGGCCAAAAGGTTGAGGATGAGCATGAAGATGAGGGTGCTATAGTGTGCCAGTGTTTTGGTGTTTCGGAAAATTTAATCAGGCGCGTTATCAAAGAAAATAATCTTACCACAGTTGAAGAGGTTACCAATTACACAAAAGCTGGTGGTGCCTGTGGTTCCTGTATACCCAAAATTGAAGATATTATCAAAGAAGAATTGGCTAAAGTTGTTGCTAAGCCTGAAGCCACTGCTGGTACAAAGTCTATGTCAAATCTCAAAAGGATGCAGCTGGTGGAAGAAACCATACAGAATGTAATACGTCCAGTGCTTATGCGGGATGGTGGTGATATTGAACTTATTGATATTGATGGTAAAAAGGTGTATGTGGCATTACGTGGTCACTGTGCACATTGTGTTATTTCAGATGTTACCATGAAAAATCTGGTTCAGGAAAAATTACGTGAGTTTGTTGAACAGGATATTGAAGTCATTGAGGTGAAGTGATGAATACTATTATATATTTGGACAATAATGCTACAACAAAGGTTGCTCCTGAAGTTTTGGAAGCAATGTTGCCTTTTTTTATGGAGCGTTATGGTAATCCTTCCAGTATGCATGATTTTGGCGGTGATGTAGCGCATGATGTTGAGAGGGCGCGGCAGAGCGTTGCACAAATGCTTGGTGCTGATTATGATTATGAGATAGTTTTTACCAGTGGTGCCACCGAAAGCGATAATATGGCTATACTGGGGACATTGCAGTATTACCGTGATAAAAAACACATTGTTACAACAAAAGTTGAACATCCTGCAGTACTCAATTTGTGCCGGCAGTTGGAACGGGAAGGATATTCAGTTACCTATGTACCGGTGGACAGGGAAGGCAATTTAGATATAGATTATCTTTTTGATTCAATAACTAATGATACGGCGATAGTATCGGTGATGTATGCCAACAATGAAACAGGTGTGATATTTCCTGTTGAAGAAATTGGTGCTTTTTGTAAAAAACGTGGGGTGCCGTTCCATGTTGATGCTGTGCAGGCAATTGGGAAGATTCCTGTGGATGTGAATAAAATTCAGTGTGATTTGCTGGCCATTTCAGGACATAAATTTCATGCACCAAAAGGTATTGGTGTACTCTATGTCCGTAGAGGTACAAGACTACGTCCAATTTTATATGGTGGGCATCAGGAAAAAGCCAGAAGGCCTGGAACACATAACGTGCCAGGTATAATAGGAATTGGAAAAGCGGCTGAACTGGTCATACATCACTTAGCAAATAAGGATGAAGTGCAAAGAGTTAAAAAGTTGAGAAATAAGCTTGAAGAAGGGCTGTTAAATCAATTCCCCAATGCACATCTCAATGGCAATAAGGACAAGCGTGTGGATAATACCACCAACATTGGATTTGAATTTATTGAAGGCGAAGCCATTTTACTGTACCTGAACGAAAAAGGGATAGCAGCTTCATCTGGTTCTGCATGTTCTTCGGGTTCACTTGAACCATCGCATGTATTGCGAGCAATGGGCGTACCGTTTACCTCAGCACATGGTTCAATACGATTCAGCTTAAGCCGATATACTACTGAAGAAGAGATTGATTATACACTGAGGGTTATGCCAGAAGTGGTGAACCAGTTACTTGAGATATCGCCTTACTGGGATTCAATAAATAAGAAAGGCAAGCCCATTGGTGAACTTGCCCGTTAATTGCTGTTGTAACGTGAATTTATCGTGCAACTTCGTTGATAAGCCTGCCTAACTCCTGGTCATGCGTTAGCATTGCTTTCTGATTTGCTTCGTAACTGCGCTGAACTTCAATCATGTCTACCATCTCGCGTACAGCATTTACATTTGATTTTTCCAGAAACCCCTGAACAACCTTGTATTCTTCTGCTGGAAGTGCAGGGCCTGAATACTCGGTTTCACGGTAAAGAGATTCGCCTTCTTTTTTCAATTCGCGAATATTTTCAAAATCAACAATTTTAAGTTTGTCAATAACCACAGGCTGTTCCCAGTTATTCTGTGTCATGCCTACAAGATCAGTTGGTTCAAGCGAAAGGGCAGCATTAACAAGTATTTCGCCACGTTCATTAATCATAAAATTGTTCTTTTGTAATTTAATGATGCCATTTTCACCAAGGACTGGCAGCCCATTATGAGTGACGAGTATACCGTCTTTATTCAGTGTGAAAGCGCCATTGCGGGTATATCGTTCACCACGTTCGGTCATTACAGCAAAAAAACCCTTGCCATCAAGTGCAACATCAAATGGGTTTTCCGTACGCATAAGTGAACCCTGTTCATAGAGTGTATATACTTCATTGACTTCGACACCGGTACCTAATTTGCCAACAAATGGCATGGTATCATAGCTTCCAGCAGGTGTTATCCCAAGACCATCATCATTCAGGCGTCGAATAATCATATCCGGGAAGGCTTTGAATAACGTTAAGTCCTTTTTATACGCAGTCTTGTCAACATTTGCTAAATTATTGGCAATAGCATCTAAACGTGCTTCCTGTGCTATCATGCCGCTTGCGCCGGTATACAATCCTCGTACCATTATGGTTTTCCTCCTTTTACTCTTTGTATATCGGCACCTAAGCTCTGTAACTTTTGCTCAAAATTTTCATAACCTCTGTCAGTGTGATATATACGGCGTATTTCAGTTTGTCCTTTTGCTACCAGTGCAGCAAGTACCAGCGAAGCTCCTGCACGCAGATCAGACATCAGAACCGGCGCAGCCTGTAATTGTTTCCCACCCTTGACAACAGCAACATTCCCTTCTATTTCAATGTCAGCACCCATGCGGCGCAGTTCGCCAACGTGTGTGTATCTGTTCTCAAAGATTGTTTCAATAATCACGCTGATTCCTGGTATAGTGCACATCAATGCCATTATGGGTGCTTGCAGGTCGGTTGGGAAACCGGGGTATGGCAGGGTCCTTATCATGCTACCCTGCAATTTTTTAGAAGGTTCTATTGTAACGGAACTATCGCCGCCTGAAATAACAAAACCCATTTCAGACAGTACATCAATGCAAGCCTTGAAATGTTCGGGGATGACATTGTTTATGGTAATGTTACTCCGTGTGATAGCTCCTGCAATTAAAAATGTGCCTGCTTCAATGCGATCAGGAATAATGGAATAGGTGACAGGTTTAAGCTTCTTTACACCATGTATAATAATGCGCTCTGTTCCCAGCCCTTGAATCTTTGCGCCCATCTTTATGAGGAAGTTGCCCAGATCAACCACATCTGGTTCCATTGCACAATTTTCCAGTATGGTTTGCCCATCGGCAAGGACTGCTGCCATCATAATGTTTGCAGTGGCACCAACGGAGACTTTTCGCATAATGAAGCGATTACCCTGAAGCTTTTGAACTCGCGCTTTAATATATCCATGTTCTATGGTTATGGTGCTACCGAGAGCTTCAAAACCTGAAAGATGAATATCTACAGGACGTTCGCCAATGGCACAACCACCGGGCATTGATACATCGGCCTCGCCACACCGTGCTAATAGCGGGCCCATAACGTATATGGAAGCACGCATGGTTTTAACTAAATCATAGGGTACTTCGGCGTTTTTTAAAGAATTTACATGGATTTTTAACGTATTGTGTTCAGTATCAAATTCATAATTGGCGCCTAAGCATTCAATAACTTTTAAAATTGTTTGAATATCTTTTAAATTGGGTACATTGTGTAACACGGTAGTACCCTCAGCAAGAAGGCTTGCCACAATAATTGGCAGTGCAGCGTTTTTAGCACCGGAGATAGTTACTGAACCATTAAGCTTTTTGCCGCCTTTAATTAAATAGGTATCCACGGTTAATCCTCGATTGCGTTATTAATTTTTTGTTTGAAGTATGTATGGTTGCAAAAAATGTCAATTCAATTAGATAAATTTTTTAAATTAATTCTTGACAATAAGAGGGTATAGTTCAATATATTGAAAAGTGAGTAAGCACTCACTCATTATTTAATCTATGTGCTGATACCAGGAACTATCGCACAACTTGAATAAAATTTGATAAAAATGTATATTAGAAAAAAAAGGAGGAATTATGAAAATAGGGGTACCTAAAGAAATAAAGATTAAGGAAAATCGTGTGGCTCTGACACCATCGGGAGTGAATGCTTTAGTTGCTCATGGACATACTGTGTTTGTAGAAACCCACGCAGGTGAAGGTTCGGGTTTTTCAGATGATGAATACAAAAAAGCAGGTGCAAAAATTTTGAAAAATGCTGATGATGTATGGAATGAAGCTGAAATGATTGTGAAAGTTAAAGAGCCGCTGGGACCGGAATTTGAAAGAATGAAAGAAGGTCAGATTATTTTTACATATCTGCATTTAGCTGCTGATGAAGCATTAACCCGCGAACTTCTTGATAAAAAGGTAATAGGTGTGGCTTATGAAACCATTCAACTGGATGATGGTAGCTTGCCCCTTTTAGCGCCTATGAGTGAAGTTGCAGGAAGGCTT
The DNA here is from genome assembly GCA_040756435.1 of Spirochaetota bacterium. Taxonomy (NCBI): domain Bacteria; kingdom Pseudomonadati; phylum Spirochaetota; species Spirochaetota bacterium. The sequence goes on from JBFLZD010000029.1 coordinate 30,406, forward strand.
TCCATACAGATGGGGTGCATGTGCTTGGAAGCAAAAAATGGTGGTGCAGGTATATTACTTTCAGGGGTTGCTGGTGTTCCGCCCGCAAAGGTAGCTATTATTGGTGCAGGTATTGCAGGAACCAATGCATGCCATTTAGCTGTTGGAGTGGGTGCTGAAGTGGCCATTCTTGATATCAGTGCACAACGATTGAGATACATTCAAGATATATTCAAGGGCAGGGTGATTACTGTCATGTCAAATAAGGCAAATATATGGGATTTTGTAACAAAGGCTGATCTGGTTATTGGTTCGGTATTAATACCTGGTGCCAAAGCTCCGAAGCTAATCACCCGTGATATGCTTAAAGCAATGAGAAAGGGTTCAGCCATGGTTGATATTGCTATTGATCAAGGTGGTTGTGCTGAAACAAGCAAACCCACAACCCACGATGATCCCATTTATATTGAAGAAGGTATTGTGCACTACTGTGTTGCAAATATGCCGGGTGCAGTGCCACGTACTTCTACCTATGCTTTAACTAATGCAACGTTATCATACGTGCTAGAATTAGCGGATAAAGGCCTGGAAAAGGCAATGCAGAAAAATAAAGCACTGCATAAAGGACTTAATGTGTATAAAGGTAAGCTTACTTATGACCATGTTGCAGAAGCATTCAATATGCCATATGAAAAAATTGAATTTTAGTTATGCTTCAGTATATGACAATAAACTCTGTGCTAAGTTTTTTGCTTGCTCTTTTGTAAGTTGAATTGTTGCCGTACCTCCACCCGGATGAGGCAGTATTAATAAAACCTTATCATTGTTCACCTCGATTTTATACTGCCCATCCGGCATTTTTACCTCAGGCGATAACCAGTCATCAGCATTGAATTCCGCAATCTGTATCAACACACCAAATGCATGTTTTGGATGAATAAAGATTTCTTTCCATACCCCACCTGGGTATTCATGATAACCAAAGTAAGGGACTCCCATTTGATCTAATTTTGAAATAGCTTTTTTAATGTCATGAGTCTGCAGTGTTATATGATGAACGCCACTTCCTCGTGATTCCATAAAACCATCTAAAAAGCTTCCTTTGTCGGTTGGTGTTATTAACTCAATTCTGCTCATATCGCCAAGGGAAAATATTTGCCAGTAAAATTTTGTATTATCATCTTTTGCTCCAACGCCGGCAACAGCACCCAAGCTTTCAAAAAAATTTTTTGCTTTCTCAAAATCGGGGACAGCAAGTGAAACATGATCAATACGCTCTATCATGACATACCTCTTTTTTTATAAAATATAAGAATGATTAGTATATATATTAAAAAAATTCAAATTCTTTTTTAAATGATAGTATATAAATTAAAGTTTTAATTTAAAAAGTACTTGAAAAATAAAATTATGATCACTAATTATTCCTAAATGTGGAAATTTTAATAAAATATAAAATAGTGTACACCACCGCCACCGAAGGCGGCGGGGGTGTACACTATATTCATTATGAAATTTTTTAAGGAATTATTGCTGAATTATGATTATAAATAGTAGCAATACAAATTAATCATTGTACTTGTAAAGAACGGTGATTAATTAAATAATATAAGACTTTGGAGGGAAATATGCATTTTGAGACAACTACTTGTGTTTCATTAGAGAATGTTGTATTATTGGAAATGTATGCAAAAAAACTTAATATGTCGCTACGGTCATTGATTGTATATTTATTGATGTTTGCTGCTAAAAAAGAAAAGAGAAAACCAATAGCATTTAAAAGAATTTCGTATAGAAAACGTGATAAAAAACCCTGGCGCAGATTACATCTTGTACTTTATCAATCCGAATACGAATTTATTCTTGATGTGAAAAAACTGTGGAAGATGTCGTTGGCGCTTTGTATTGAGTTTTGTATTGAAAACGTTCTGTTTGAATTTATCAACTATTATATTGAATTTGAAAAAAGAAAAGATACCGATAACTATCTTAGTTATTACCAAAATAGATCCTACACATTTGACTTTTATCAAGAAAAAGGCATACATTGCTGCAAATTTTACTGGGGGCCACCCCCACAAATACTAAATAAAAAATTAACATTAGAATTAGCCTGATATCACCCCTATAGTATTTATAAATTTTAAAGTTGATAAGTCACCAATTACAAAGCTTAAATGTTTGACATTTATAGCCAATAGCACTACATCTGTATCTTTAGTTATCCAAAACGATGGTGTGATGAAAAATTATTTATTAAATGAAAATTTATATACGAGGCACATATGCAGGAATTAGTATCTTTCCTTTCAAATCCCAAAGCTTATGATCATCCTGTTGATACAGTTACTGTTGTTCAGACTCATATTTCGTATGTATTTATTGCAAAACCGTATGTGTATAAGCTTAAAAAACCTGTTGATTTTGGTTTTTTAAATTTTGTTTCGTTTGAAGACAGAAAATTTTATACATTTGAGGAATATCGATTAAATTCTCGTATTAGTCCTGAAATCTATCTTGGGGTGGTTGTTGTTGTCAAAGATGGAAAAAAGTTAAGATTGGTTGAAGATGGAAAGTATGATGAAAAAAATGTCGCAGCATATTGTCTAAAAATGAAATATATCGACGACACATATTCACTTAAGAATATGTTAATGCAGGGGATTAATAATCAGTTACTATCGCTTATAGCTCAAAAAATTTATATGTTTCATAAAGAAGCAGATAATACTGAAGGATTACAAGGATTTGGTGGTATCAACGAGATAAGCAAAAACTCACTGGAAAATTTTGACCAAATTGAAAAATATATAGGGGCGATAGTTACTGAGGATGATTATGACTGTATGCGAAAATGGACTGATAATTTCATCAAACACAACACAACGTTATTTGAAAATCGTAACGCTCAAGGGTTTGTGCGCGATTGTCATGGTGATCTGCACTGCGAACATATTTACTATAAGGATGGTACAATAATCATCCTGGACTGTATTGAATTTAATAAACGGTTCAGGTATATAGATACAATTTCAGATATTGCATTTTTGCTCATGGACTTAGATGTAAATGGAAATACGGCTGATTCAAACAGGTTGTGTGCACAGTATATTCAGCTTTCAGGAGATTATGATGGTGTGCTTGTACTGCCTTTTTATAAGGCATACCGTGCCATGGTTAGGGCAAAAATTAATAGCTTCCAATCAGATAATGAAGGGATAACACAACAAGAAAAAGACGCGTGCATACAAAAGGCTTCACAATATTTTCAACTAGCAAAGCATTATATGCAGCAAAATACAAAAGGTGTTGTTTATACTGTTTTTGGCAACATCGGAAGTGGTAAAAGCACTATAGCCATGGAGTTGGCTTCATTAACAGGTGGCATTGTCATTAATTCAGATGCGGTACGCAAAAAGTTAGCGGGTCTTGATGTTTTTGATAAAGCAAAATCAAAAGCTGGTGAAGGCATTTATACTCCTCAGATGACTGAAAAAGTGTATGCAACAATGAAACAAAAAGCTCTGGCGATAGCTCATGCAGGAATGCCTGTTATTCTTGATGGTACATTTTACAGCAAAGAAATACGAAGAAATTTTTATCAATTTTTTAAAGATGAAGGGATTGGTATACAATTTGTTTATGCGCAGTGCCCCGAGGAAGAACTTCTTAGAAGAATAGAGAAAAGGGAAAAGGATGCATCAATTTCAGATGCCGATGTTGAAACTTTTATGCAATTAAAGGATAGGTTTGAAAAACCAGATAATGATGAACAACAGGTTTATAAAATTAATACTGAATCAGGAATTGATGATATATATAATCAATTGAAGAATATCATTATTATAAAAAATAAATAGGTGTAAAGTAATATGGGTATTGCTAGTATTATACTATGTTTTTCGTTATTGCAGGTAAATACAACAAATTTTGATAAGTTCAACACTTTGCTAAAAGAAGGAAAACTTGATGAAGCAAAAATTGTTATAGATAATTGGGGTGAACAAAAGGAATCTGATCCGCAATACTATATATGTTGCTTTAATTATTTTATGAATAAAGCAATTACACAAGGATATGTTATTCAGGTTAATCCACCAAGCGATAGGGAAAAAATCATTTTAACATTAAAAGACCCAAATACAGGATCCGTCAAAGGATTTATGGTGGCTACAATTGTCTATGATAAAGCTACAGCAAATACTGCAATAACATTCATTAAGGAAGGCATTCAAAAATTTCCAGACCATTATGAAATGCGTTTTGGGTTATTATGGGCATTAAAAGAATTAAAGGATTTTGACCAATATATAGGTGAGTTGGAAGATGCTTTAAAATATTTTTCTGATAAAAAGCTTACTTATATCTTTTGGAATAATAATAAAAAAATTTCAGATCCTGATGGTTTCATTATAGAAAAAATACAGGATATATTGCATGAATTTGTAAATAATGATGAGATTTATTCAAACCAGAAATTCTTGAACAATTATATTGATTTAATGATTAAGTACTATCCTGACAATAAATATGGTTATGCAAATAAAGGATTTATGTATTTTAACAATAAGGAATATGATAAAGCTCTAGAATACTATTTTAAGGCATATGAAATAGATAAAGAAGATCTTTTAGTTTTATTCAATATTGGATTTATATATAAACAAAAAGGTAATTATGATTGCGCAAAGACATTTTTTGAAAAGATTATTACAATTGGTGTAAATGAATATTATATTAACAGGGCTAGTGAGGAATTAAAGAATTTAGCAAGCAAAAGTCAGTGATAATGATAAATATTTAAAATAATCAATTAATTGGAATATATAAAACTTGTCCTTGGTGAATAAAATCTGGGTGGGTTATATTGTTAATTGTAATAATAGTCTGTGGGCTTGCCCGGTAACGCTTTGCTATTTGTGACAGTGTTTCACCTGATTTTACTTTATGAGTTTTAATAGATGTAAACTTTAATGTGTAAATTTGATCTTTATATTCTTCTATTTTTTCTTTACTACCTTTTGGTAATAACAGTATATAATTACGTTCTTTGGGTGGGGTTATATTTTTTTTAAGTTGAGGGTTGTATAGCTTAATAAATTCAGAAGGAATGTTGCATTTTTCAGTAAGCACATTAATCCTTACCGGGTATCTGATTTCTACCAGTTCAATATCATAATCATTATCAGGTTTCAGTAAATCTTTTTCAATAGAAAATAGTTCAGGATATTTATAAATAAGTGCTAATGCAGCATAGCGGTATATATATTCTGCAGTTTCTTTACGTAAAACTCCAGATTCGATGAGGTCATAGAAATGGTGATAGCCATTGGCTTTCATTGTTCGTGATAAATAACCACATCCACCGTTGTATGCAAGCAGTGCAAGTTCCCATGAATTAAATGTATTATTCAAATGGTTGAGATGTCGTAGTGCAGCATTTGTTGATTTTATTATATCACGGCGCTCATCAACAAAATCGTTTATCTGTAATCCTAGAATTTTTGCTGTTGATGGTAAAAATTGCCATATCCCTACTGCATTGCTCCTGGAAACAGCATAGGGATTAAAGGCGCTTTCCAGCAGTGGAAGTAGTGCAATATCTTCAGGAATACCTTCATATTGCTGCATCTGTTCTCTAATTAAAGGCATGTATAGGTGTGAACGTTTTATAGCGGTTATAGTATATTCCCTGCCTCTGGTGAGATAAATGTACAAAAATTTTCGTACATCAGGAATTCTACACACGGACAAATCATTTATAGCAGTAAATATATCTTTACCCTCTAATTTAGGTAAGAATATGCTATCATTATCGGGATTATAATTTATTGCATTTTGTAATCCTTCTTCTGAGAACACAGGATCGGAATACAATTCTAAGAGATTTTTGCAAAAAAGTTTAGTGTCAACAAATTCAATGAGTATAATAAAAATCAGTAAATATGATATGTAATGCAGTTTTTTCATCCGCTAAAATATTCCTAATTTTTATAAAGTATTATATATAAAATTAAATGAACAATATACTATAAATAGTAAATAAAAAATAGTCACATATCATGATAGCAAAAATGGAATAATATGTCAAAAAAATTGTACAAAAAAAGTTAAGTTGTATTAACATTACTGATGGATGTAGTATTTAATTGTTGTATGGAATAATACATGATTTATATATATTTTAATAAACAATAAATAAAAAGTGATGGACATTATTCAATGAAATAATTATATTTATCAGAATAGAATACATTAAATAGAAGGTTGAATTGTATGGATCAGCTTATAGAAAATATTGGTAAGAAGATTCAATATTTCAGAAAAAAAAATGATATAACCTTAAAGGAATTAGCTGAAAAAATACATGCAACACCAAGCCTTATTAGTCAGATTGAACATGGGAAAGCAAATCCTTCGCTGGCCACATTGAAGGCAATTGCTGATGTATTCAATGTTCCCATTGGCTTATTTTTTGAAAATGAGATAAAAAAAACAGCACCTTCCCCTGTAATACGAAAGAATACACACCGAAGACTGCTTACTGATGGAAATGTTTCATACACTTTATTAAATCCCGATTCCAACGAAATGGAAGTTATCTTGATTGAGTTTCCTCCGGGTGCTTCAACAGGGGAAGAACATTATCACCATGACGGGTATGAAGTGGGTTATATTATGAAAGGTGAGCTAACAGTAGCATTGGAAGATAATGAATACAATTTACAGCAGGGGGACAGCATTGCATTCAAAAGCTTGCGTTCACATAAAATAAAAAACAATTCTTCACAAACAACCCTTGCTCTATGGGTTAATCTTGTGCCATGGATTTTTGTTAAATAGGAAACAATTCTATGACTAACACCAACCCTGACATCCAGTCAGCAATCTATACAAAGACAAAAGTAAAACTTTCAATAGTGCATATGGTGCTGGAACTTTTTCTTTTGGGTGTTGGTTCGTTTACAATATCAAAGCCACTTTACCAGTTATTATCGCCCTTAATAAAAAATGATTATATTTTGCTTTTAGCCTTTTTTGTTTCTTTTGGCGGTTTATTGTCACTTATTCTTTTGCCTCTGGAATTTTATCAAAGCTACATTATTGAACACACGTTTGGACTTTCAAATCAAACAGTTTTTGACTGGTGTATTGAAGAATTAAAATCTTTGCTGGTTTCAATTGTTATTGGCCTTCCACTGATACTGCTGTTTTATTATTTGATTAAAGTTACTGCGCTATGGTGGCTGTATTTTGCTATTGTAGTTTTTATATTTGCTATTATCCTTGCAAAAATTGCTCCTGTATTGATTTTCCCATTATTTTATACGTTTACACCCATTGACAATAATGATTTAAAAAACTCATTGAATGAACTCATGCAACAACACGGATTACATGTTAGTGGAATTTTTTCGTTTAATATGATTAAGGACACGAAAAAAGCTAACGCTGCATTTACCGGCTTGGGTAGAACACGAAGGATTATCTTAAGTGATACCATGCTCAATGTATTTGACGTTAATGAAATCAAAACAGTATTTGCCCATGAGTTAGGGCATTATGTGTATAAACATATTGTAAAAAACATTGTGCTCAGTGGCATTATAATTGTTGGGTCATTTTATGTATGTTCTTACCTGTATGAAATAACATTGTATACTGTTGGATATTCAAGCAGATTTGATATTGCAGCTTTGCCACTACTAATATTTTATCTTTCAATTTTCAGCATGCTGCTTATGCCGCTGCTCAACACCCTGTCGCGGTACTATGAAAAACAGGCTGATATGTATGCACTTAAAGTAACAGGCGATCCTGAGTCTTTTATATCAACAATGGAAAAGTTAGCGGCAATGAATCTTTCGCAAAAAGAACAGCATCCTGTCATTGAGTTTCTCCTGTACAGCCATCCAACAATTGCTAAGCGAATTGAGTTAGCCAAGAATTACAGGGCTACCACTTCGTGATTGTATATGACCAATGATGTATGCTTTTTCGCCGTGTTGTGTAAGGATTTTTATAAGTGAATCTGCATCATCTTTTTTTACAACACATATCATGCCAATACCCATATTAAATGTGGTGAACATCTCCTTTTCTTCAATGTTGCCCTCACGCTGTATTATCTGGAATATTGGTGGTACGGTAAATGATTTCTTTTCAATGTATGCAGTGGCACTATCCGGCAAAATGCGTGGAATATTTTCATAAAAGCCACCACCGGTTATGTGAACCAGCCCTTTAATGGTAACTATCTCCAAAGCTTTTAAAATGGGTTTAACATATATGCGTGTTGGTTCAAGCAGTACCTGACCTAATGGTTTTGACAATTCATTGAGTTTTGTTTCAACTGTATATTTCTTGATATCAAAAAATAGTTTTCTGACAAGCGAATATCCATTAGAATGGATTCCCGATGAGGCAATGCCTACAATTGCATCACCAGGTTGTATGGTACTTCCATCGATGATGCGATGCCTATCGACAACACCAACACTGAATCCCGCTATATCATAATCATCTGGCTGCATAACATTGGGATGTTCAGCTGTCTCGCCACCTATTAGAGCACAATCCGCCATTTTGCAACCTGTGGCCAATCCTTTTATGACATCAACTAAAACATCTTCATGAAGTTTGCCACAAGCTATGTAATCCAAAAAAAATAGAGGCCTGGCACCAGTTACCACAATATCGTTTACACACATTGCCACAGCATCAATGCCAATGGTTGTGTGTACGTTCATCATCTGCGCAATCTTTAGTTTTGTTCCCACACCGTCGGTACTGGAAACAAGTACGGGTTCTTTGTATTGTTTAAAGGTAGCGTCAAATAGTGCGGCAAATCCTCCAATATCAGTTAAAACTTCTTTTGTAAATGTTTCTTTTACTATGGTGCTAATACGTTTTACAAACCTGTTGCCACCTTCAACATCAACTCCAGAATCCTTATATGTAATGCCCATGATTACCTCTTTGTAAAAGTAAATTGTTATGTTATTTAGTAATATACGTTAAATCAAAACTATACGTTTAACGCTGTGTATAGCTTACTTGTTTTATATAATGATATATAGAAAAAATATGTAGAACCTCACCACTTTCGTAGAGGGAACTGAAGAATTTTTTAATCAAAAAACCAATAATAGATATTTGTCAATAAAGAAAACTAAAAAGATAGTGGATAGTACTACATTGGTAAGTATTGATAAAGAAAGTATTTATATATGGTAATATTAGTATTCTTTTAAACAATTCATCACTAACCTGTAATAATTCACGATTAACAATCAGTAATAATTCATTAAAAATTTCATATGAATATAGTATACACCCCACTGCCGAAGGCGGCAGGGTGTACATTATTATTTTGTTCAAATTTCCACCTTTAGGAATAATTAATGATTAACAATAGTAATGTTATACATAATTTTATATATAATTTATTGCTTGCAATTAATTTGTATATATTATCATATTGTAATATAAGATAAAAAATTGATTTTTCAATATCATAATATTATGGAGGAGGATTTTCACCATTATCGGGGTAGCTTAAATCAAATTGATGGAATTAAGACAATAATGTCATTTCAAAGAATGAAGTATGGTCACTGAGTCCTATTAAAGTATGGTTACTGATTTTGATAAAGAGAAGGGGAACATTAACTTCTCCTATTCGTTGTACTTGTCCCTATAGAATAGGGGCTTTTCAGGATGATATGAGGGTGAACAATATTTTTAACTCCTTGGGGTTTGAAATGGCATTATGAATAATTTTATAAAGGGGGAGGTTTATATGAAAGATCCTAAAAAAGATCAGTTATGTTTGGAGAAATATAAAGAATTGCTTCCTAATTTAGCTGATTATGTAGAGTATTATGCTAAAAAGAAGCCTAAAGCATTGGCTATCATTGAACATAATACCGGTGAAAAAGTAACATGGAAGCAATTCAATACCTCGGTATCCGCATTTGCTGCAAAGTTGCTTTCCATTGGATTGAAAAAGGGTGATATAGTAGCAACCAGTTTGCCACTGTTAAAAGAACATATTTACCTCATGTATGCCTGTTACAGGATTGGTATAATAATTGCTCCACTTGATTTGCGACTGAAAACAAAAGAGATACAATACTGTTTGGACAGGATGAAACCTAAAGCGTATTTCTTCTTAGGGAAAACTCCAGTGGCAGACTTCAGACCCATGATAGCTGAGGTAATGAAGACATCTCCATATGTGCAATACTGGGTTCAGTTTCAAAAAGAACCCGAGTTTATAATGGAAGGTGCTATTGGCGTTGCCGATTTTGTGAAAGACATCAAAAAAGTTTTTATTAAAAGTTTAATTACAGGCAGCGTAAAAAGGGCTCGAAAAAAAGTTCAAAAAAGAGATGCATGTTTGATAATTTTTACAACAGGATCAACGGGATCTCCAAAGCCTGCATTGCTATGCCATGAAGGAATACTTGTACAGAATATAGGTCTTGCTGTTGGTTTTGAATTAAATGAAAATGACAGATTTCTGGTTAATCTACCTCCTTCCCATGTTGGTTGTACTACTGAACAGCTGGCAACAACCATTTTTGGTGGAGGAACATCGGTCATCCTTCATATTTTTGATCCCAAGCTAAGCCTTGAAGCAATTCAAACTCATAAAGTAACATGCCTTGGACAGATTCCTGCATTATTTAACATGGAATGGCTGCTACCAAATTATAAGGATTACGATTTATCAAGTTTGCGTTTTGCTATTTATGGTGGTCAGGCAGTGTCCCGTGAATTTTTAGTAAAGATGAAATCTATGGCTCCCAGGATTGGCACAGGTTTGGGTTTAACCGAAACATCTGGTTTCTGTACGTATACTGATGTTGATGCAGATGTTGATGAGATTGTTCAGGGTATTGGTTATGACATGCCGCTATGCCCAATCAGTATACGTGAGCCCATGAATGCTGATGGTTCAGCAGGCAGAGAAAAATCAAAAGGGGAAATTGGTGAAATTTGCTTTAGCGGGCCTCAGATATTTTTAGGCTATCTCAATGATCCTGATAATACCAGAAAGACAATTTCAAAAGAAGGAATATGCTATACCGGGGATTTAGGATACTATGATGAAAAAGGATTGCATTTTGCTGGCAGATCAAAATTGGTGATAAAACCAAAAGGATACCAGGTATACCCTGATGATGTGGAACATCATATCAGTGAAAAATTAAAAGGTAAAGTCAATATGGTTGCTGTAGTAGGTGCTGAGCATAATGTATATTCTGAGGCAATCATTGCATTTGTTGAACCACTGCAGGGTGTAGAGGTAACTCCTGAAGATGTTATGAAAGCTTGTGATGATATATCAGCCTATTCCAGACCTTCCCATGTTGAGATTGTAAAGCCGGGGCAGTTTCCTCTCAACAGGGTTGCTAAGACTGATTATGTATTACTCAAAGAGGAGGCAAAGAAGATAGTAGAAAGGTTACGCAGTGAAGGAAAATGGGATAAGGCTAAACAGTAATTAAAAAATAAAGCAATTACAGTTTTATAAAGGCTTACTTTATCAGTAGGCCTTTATTTTTTTTTATTTAATAAGAAAAACGGTTGCAAAAATAATTTATTAATATAAGATAAAAAACATTTGATAAATATTTTTTTAATCGGGTTTTAAACATTATGGAACGTGCTGATATATGGTATTGTACAGATAATGATAAAGGTAAAGAAATCTTTACTGCATTAAAGATATTAGGGTTGAATATAACACTAATTGAGGATAAAAACTTTTTATCATGCAATATTGTCCCTTCGCGGATAAATATATTTATTATTGATCTTGTAAATAGTGATATTTCAGAAATTTTAGCTATGATTCGAAAAGACGAACGGATTCATAAATTTCTGAAATATCTTGTGTTATATAAAAAACAGATTCGAAAAGCTTCACATTTTATCTCGGAATTGATGCATCTGGAAATTCTATCTCGCCCATTACAAAAACGTGAATTTTCATTATTAATAGAAAAATCTATTATTGTTGAGCGATATAAAGAAATGTTGAGCCTTTTTTCGCATGAAGCGGGAGAAAGAATGGAAACATATGCCAATTTGCTGGATATAAACAGGAAAGAGTCATTCTTTGATGAGAAAGAAAAAAATATTTTTGAAAAAATTATACATTTTGAAAAACACATTATTGATGAGCAAAAAAAGCTTAATCAAGCAATAACAAATTTTGCAAAAATTCGGCAGCAGGAATTATTTGATTTAAAAAAAAGAATAGATGCCGAAGAGATGCTTGCTGAATTACGAAGGAAGGAATTATTGGATGCTCAGAGTATAATTGAGGCACAGAATGCTGTAATTGAATATTCAAGCAAAGAGCTTAAAGATGCAACTGAAATACTCCATGCCACTGAAGCAGTCCAGGAATTAGGTAGACTGGAAGCCATGCAACTACATGAGCAGTTAAAAAAAGAAAAACAAAAAAACGAAGAGTTGTTAAAAAAAATTGAATCTCTGGAAAAACAAATACACAAGTTACAATCACGGTAAATTATGGCTTATCATTTAATTGGTGTTTTAATAATTTCAATTATCTCATTTATCAATTTTCAATCACCAGTGTATGCATGGTTTAACAGAGGTCTTGATGATACATTGGTGGAAATGCATAAGATGTTTAATCAAAGAGAATTAGTGCAGCTCTATGACAATTATGTACACGGTGATATTAAGAATGATATAATGAAACTGATTGACGCAATGAAAGCTGAAAAGACTGATGAAAATAAAATTGCTTTAAGACTGCAATATAAAAACATTGAACAATATCGCAAAGCAACATCCAGAGATATTATGATACGTTTTTTTGATGTAATGAAGAATCCTCATTATAGCCAGCCTTCAAATATAAAAAATAGTGCTTACCTAAGAATTGCACTTGCGTTATCTTTGTTATTTGCATTTTTGGATAATGGGATGGAACTGGTTGATAAGAAAATCGATTTTAAATGCGCTATATTGACATATAAAGGAAATAATTTTACCATGAAAATCTATTTTTATTACCAAAATGGCAAATGGTTCTTGACAGATGGCAGGCAGTGCTTATAGAAATAGTTATACTACTATAAATGATTTAATTAGTTTTAATACTGTAATTTAGTGAAGATATTGTTATGGAATGGCAAAAAATATTATCTGATGCAGTACAGGATGGGAAAATAAAGGAATTACACTTAAAAAAGATTCCTGTGTTGAAGACATGTGATAACTGGCGGGAGGTGGAGCCAATAGGCTGGATTGACCATCCTATGAAACTCACTCATTACAAAGGTGCACTGGTTAAACTGAGGGGCAATATATATTTTGTAACTGAAAAAACTATTAACGCCTTAAGTGAATATATTAACTGGAAAATTACTCAGCGTATTGATGTAATTTAATCATTCTTTAACAAGCTGAATTGTCATAACCACATCCTTCTTTTGTGCAAACTTTATGACGGTGTCTATTGCTGATTCATTGATTAGTAGATGATTATCGCTTATCCTCTCAACTATCGCTCCTTTAGGAAGACTGTGCGATAGCTCATCAATAAATTCCCTTTTATCTGAATGAAGAATTACCCCTTGTTTGATCGTTACTGATGGAGTACGCTCTATCCACTCATTAAGCTGAAATCGTATATTTTGTGGGAGTTGATTTTTTGCATATTCTTTTAATACTGAAATAAAAGTTTCAGGATTCATCCCTCGCTTGATAGCATTGAGTATAGCTATTTTAGAAATTTTTGCATGAATTGTAACATCGGTTGATGTGATTTCGGTAAACGCCAGAAGAATGTATGAAATATCAGAAGGTATTTCGTGAAATGGTATAACAATGGAAAAGTCGGGGTTAATATAAATGGTCCTTACTGGTATCTGGGTTGCTTTTTTATCCTGCTGGGAAATAATTTTGCCAATATCACTTAAGCGGATAGTATTATTGATGATTTCTATTACACCTATGATACAAAGGAAATTAATAGCAGCCAGTACATTAATTCGGACATTATCATAATAATCATCAATTTGTTGCAGCAAATCAGAGAATATTTCAGGAAGTGATTCTAAAAAATATATAAGTATATAGGTATCTGGTGTCTTGTTAGTAAACTTCTTAATAATGCGTAAAACATTTTTTATGAAATCATTATTCACAGGGAAGGGATTGGGAAATAAAGGGTTATTTTCTTTTCCTGCTGCATGTACAATCATCTGAGTTATCTGATGAGGGTGTAATAACATTTTGTGTAAGTGCTTCAGTGTACTGTTAACATTGTTTGTTGTTACAGATAGTGAGTTTGTGATAAACAATAAGTATAATGCCAATTGTGTCATTTGAGTCACAGTCAATGGCTTTCCTGATGTTTGGATTGATAAGGTATGCAATGATTTTGTGATTTTATCAACATCTGATTTGCGTAAATTTCCCTCCTGAGTTAAAAACAATCCCTTTGATGATATACAGTCATACGCCTTTAACATAGCAATAAGTGCCATGAAATGATTGTGAATATGTATATTTTTGCTCTCATTTTTAATGTGTATATAATCGGGGTTAACCATGATAATGCCTGAAAAATGTGAAGAAATACTATGAAAAATTTTGATGCAGTTATTAATAATTAATTCATTCAGTACGCTATTAGCTTTTATAATCCCAAGAGTGGTTATTGCATAGTTTACTGAAACAACACACCCTCGTTGAAGGCAAAGTTTTAAAAAACTTGATGCATTTTCACTCAGGTGGGGCTTTTTAGCAGTATATGATTTATTTGATGTGATGTGTTTGATTATTTCATTGAAATATTCATATAATGTATGGGTATTAATAAGGTTCAGCGTTTGTCGCAGTTCATTGTATAAACATATTTTATCTAATTTGTTAGATAGTAACTGTCGATTTTTCAGGATGTAGACAATGGATTTACTGGCCAATAACTGGGCACTTTTTTCAATCTGATGGATGGGAATATGCAGGTTGTGTTCAATATCCCTGAAATGCACATCATTTTTAACTAAAAGCTTGAGTATTGAGATTTCATCAGGATTGCATTGTGAAAGAATCAGTTCAATACCTACATGGCTTGACATGAGGGAAGCTATATCTTTAGATGTTGTTTTTTTAGGATCCTGGAAGCCAAGCATTTTAGCAAGAGTATAGCGCTCTTTTTTTTCTAATGAATCGATATGTTGTAATAATGTTCTCATTATTTAAAAAATAGTAGACACATTAATCATGATAATATACATGATATCTTCAATAATTATTCCTTGCAATAACTTTATGATAGATGAAATGTGCATCACTGCCGCCTCAAGTGGCATGGATGTACAGTCTTTCATAATTTATTCGTAATATTTCAATAAAAATGTAACTTTTATAAAACAATTGCATATACAACATATAACCTTATAAAAGCCGAGGTACATAGATGTTACAGTTTTTAGCTCTTAACAAACAAAATACTGATACCATTCAAATACAGGTTCTTAGCAACGCTATGATTGCCAAGCTCATGTTGAAGCGAATAGGATATCTAATACT